>JAQVRG010000110.1 GCA_028701165.1 Eubacteriales bacterium
GCCATATCGTCGTTGTTGCAAAGCATCAGCTCGATCTGGTCGCCGTACTGGTTGAAATACTTTTCCGCTAACGCCGCCGCTTGGTTGCGGCTCCAGTTGGCGATGCCGCCGTCCAGCTTTTCAAGCTGCATGCCGCTGTCCTTGAGCGTCTGCACGGATACCTCCGTGCGTATCACCGTGTCCTGATGGCGGCTTTCGCCCTCCAAAATGACATACTGCACGACGCCGTCCCGGTTTTTATCGATGCTGGCGGGGTCGCGCTGATAAGCGTTGATAATGATGGAGGCTTCCAGCAGGGCGGACTCGCGCGCGTCCGCGCCCACATAGTATAGCTTATCCCATTTTTTCAGATCGCTCTGCACCGGCTCGCGGTTGAAGAACACGACGGGCACGTCGGCGTCCATCGCTTGATCGATGATGCGCGCGGCGTCCGTCCGGTCCACCAAATTGACGCAAAGCACATCATAATCAAGGGAAAGGCAACGGGATACAAGATCGTTCTGCGTGGCTTGACTCTCCTTGGAATCCAGTATGCTCAGGTTGATGCGCATGCCCGTATCCTGCTCATACTGTGCGGCGATGGTTTTGAGGGAATTCATCATATTGCTGATGAAGGTATCGTCGCTGGTATAGATCAGTACGGCGAGCTTGACGGTATCGTCCATCGGCTCGGGCTGGCCGTTGCAGGTGGAAAGCAGCACTGCGATCAAAACGATAAGCAGCAGCGGAAGAAGTATTTTCCAAAGGTTTTTTTTCATAAGGCACGACCTCTCACATCATTTGGCTATGGGAAACAGGATCAGCTCCTGCGGCAGCGCATACATGCTCTCGCCATCCACAAGCAGGCCGTTGAGTGTGATATCCGGCTGCGGCGCGGTGGATTGGATGGCGGTCTCGGCGGCTTTTAGGCTTAGATAGCCTTCGTCAAAGGTGCTGTAAACGGCGAGCGCGCGGATATAGCCGCTTTCCAGATAGGTGCGGATTTCGCCCGTGTAGCCGACGGCGTACAGCCTGTCGTAGGAGCGGCCGCCCTCGCAGAGCGCGGGCAGCAGCGCTTCATCCAGCGTCACGACAACGCTTTGAGGGCGGCGCGCAAGCTGCATGGCTACAGAGGAGGCTTCGTTTTCCACGAAGCGGCATTCCGCCGTTTTACCCGCTTCCGCAAACGCCGCGAGCATGCCGGCGCAGCGCTCCAGTACGTGCGGATCGCTGTCCGCTTCGATGAGAATGGTATAAGGCGTCGACGCCGCCTCCGCAAGGATACGCGCGGCGAGCATGCGGCCAAGCGCCGCGTTGTCCGGCGATACATGCGTGATCTTCGCGTCCGCGATCACAGGGTCGCCGATGGTGACGATCGGCAGGGAGACGTGCGCGTCCTCCAGCTTCTCGGCGATGTAGACGGCGTCCGCGGGCTCCAGCACGATCGCGCTTACGCCGTTTGTGATCTCGCGCTGGATCAGATTCATCTGCTGCACGGGATCATGGCCGAAATCCGATATGTAGTGTACGTCCAGATTGTAGTCGAGCGCCGCTTTATCCATGCCAAGGCGCGTGTATTCGTTCAGGTCGTTGACCAGCACCGACACGCTGTGAATGCTCTCCGACGTGTCGGGCGAAACGCTTTGGAGGATCAATATGGCGATGAGGGTGAGCAGGATGATGCCGATGACCGCGGCGACGGTTTTTTCTATGCGTCCCATTACTTATCCTCCATTTCGCCAAAGGGGATGGCGGGCAGGTGCAGCGTGACCGCCGTACCCTCGTCGGGCTCGCTTTGGATGCGCAAGCCGTATGCGCCGCCGAAATACAGCTTGACGCGCTCGTTGACGTTCCAAAGGCCGATGCCGGAGCCCTTGGTGTTGACGTGCGCCTTGGCGGGCTGCACGAGCAGCGCCTCCACCGTTTCGGGCGGCATGCCAAGCCCGTTGACCTGCACGACAAGATAGAGATCGCCGTTTTCCAAACGCGCCGTGATCGTGATTTCTCCGTCGCCGTCCATGAATTCCATGCCGTGGTAGATGGAGTTTTCCACGATGGGCTGCAACACGAGCTTGATCACGGAAAGCTGCAGGGTCTCCGGCTCCGCGTCGATGTGATAGGTGAATTTGTTTTTATAGCGCATCTCTTGGATCAAGAGATAGTTGCGCACCTGCTCCAGCTCGTCCTGCACGGTAATGATGTTTTTGCTGCCCGAAAGGCTTAAACGGAAGAATTTGGCGAGGGCCGATACGATGCGCACCGCTTCCTCGGGCTGCTTCTTTTCGATCATCCAAATGATGATATCCAGCGTATTATATAGGAAGTGCGGGTTGATCTGCGCCTGTAGCGCGTTGCGCTCGCTCTTTTGCTTTTGCTCATGCTCCTCCACGATATCGTCCGTAAGCCTTCTAAGCTGCCTGACCATGCGCGAGATGGAGCGCCCGAGATGCTCGATCTCATAGGAGCCGCCCACATACACGTCCGCGCTTGTCCCCTGCTCCACCTCCTGCACCGAAAGCTCAAGCTTTTTGATGGGATCGGTGAGCTTGCTGGAAAGATAGCCGTTGATGATGATGACCAGCTCGAAGAACAGGCAGAAGATCATGATGACGAACAGCACGTTTTGCTGGCTGTCCAGCGTCAGCCCGCGCTGCGGCACAACGCCTATGATGCGCCAGCCCGTATAGCCTACGGAACGGACGATCACGGACTGCGACGCGCCGTTGAAGGTCATGGTGTGGCTTCCGTCGCGCAGCTGTGCGGCGGCGATGTTATTTTCATTAAGGATGCCGGAGGCGATCAGCTGGTGCTGCGGGTGATAGATGATGTTCCCCTCCGCGTCGATCAGGTATACATAGCCTTCGTTGGGCAGGGTGATGTTGTCGAAAAGCTCGGCGATGCTGCTGTATTTGATATCCACCAGCAGCACGCCCTGCTGGGTGGATTTATCGCGCGTGATCTCCGCGGCGCAGGAAAGCGACACGATCCAAGTGTACTTATTCTGGCTGTCCACAAAAAGATTTTGCACATAGGGCGTGGAAAAGTGCAGGTTTTCGGCCTCGCCCAAGGCGCGCCGGAACCAAACGGCCTTCGTTACGTCCACATCCTTTTTGCGCGTGGCGGGCGGCGCGGTGGAAAGCATCTCGCCCTCGTCCGAAAAAAGCACGATGCTTTCGGCGTAATCGCTGTGCGTGTTATAGAGGAGCTGAAGCTGCGAGGCGATATCGCTTTGGCTGATATCCTGATTTTTGACCACGTTGTAGGTTACGGAGTTGGATAGGCGGATGGTGTTGCGAAGGTGGGCGGAAAGGGATTGATTCACCTGTTCCACCAGCATTTGGCTTTCGTTGAGCAGCGTGCTGTCAAGCTGCGTGGAGAAGCGGAGGTAGAGTATGATGCCCGTCAGCGCCACGGCGAACACGGCGATGGCGGTGAAGGTGATGTAGACCGTATAGCGGATGCCGCTTCTGGTGATCAGCGAGGAGAGGCGGGTCGCTTTTTCGAAGGGCTTTTTTTCCATGGATTACCTGCTCAACTGCGATATTTTCCAGGCGAAACGCCGAAGCGCTTTTTGAATACATAGCTGAAATAATTGGGCTCCTCATAGCCGACCTTGTTGGCGATGATGTAGGTTTTATCGTCGGTGGTGTTGAGAAGCTGCGCGGCGTGCTGCATGCGCGTTTCGGTCAGATACTGCACATAGCTCTGCCCCGTTTCCTGCTTGAAGATGGTGGAGAAGTAGCTGGCGCTTACATGCAGGTGCTCGCAGAGCTTGTCCACCGAAAGATGGGGGTTCGCGTAGTTTTGCAGGATGAAGCTCTCCGCTTCGGAAACGAGTCTTTTGGAGGCGGATTCCCGCTGCTCCACGATGTATTCGCCGATGCACAGATACGCGTCGGTGATCCTTTCCCTCGCTTCTTCCGCGGCGGCGGCGCGAAGCTGTAAAAGAGCGTCAACGCGCGCTTTTACGGCGGGTTCTTTATAGAGATTGCAGCGGTTTACGATTTGCAGCACCACGTTGACGGCGTTTCGCAGCAGCACAAGCGCTTCAAAGCTATCCGCCTGCGCCGCGCTAAGCGGCGTGAGCAGCCCGCTTGCCATGCGCTTGATCTGCTCCCGGTCCCCGAACTTCAGCACGCTTAAAATGCGGGGAATGTCCGAAAGCTCCGCGATTTCCTGCGACTGTCCCGCCTGCTCCATGTCCTGTATATAGATCGCGCGGCCGGAGCCTACGATCTTGCGGTATTCCAGCGCCGAGCGGGCTTCCAGATACGCGTTGTGGATATCCGAAAGCGATTCCGTCGCACGGCTTACGCCGGCGCTTAGTTCAAGCTCAAAGATGCGTTTGCCGCAGGCGCAGACTTCGTTGACGATCTGGATCAGGCGGCCAACGCAGTCATCCTCGTCCCAAGCCGTAAGGATGGCGACGGTAGCGGAGCCCACGATGGTAGCGTAGCGGCAGACGCCGTCCAAATGCTCCTGCGCAAGCTGCTTGACGGAAACGGGGATGAACTCGCGTGCAATGGGCAGCGTTTGCTCGTTTTGCGGCGCTACGTCAAAAATCACTACGATTTTGTGCGGCGACGCGTCGATATCCACATCGTAGCGGCGCATCTGCTCCGCGGCCTCCGAAGCGTGAACCGCGCCCCAAAGAAGCTCGTTCAAAAAGCGCTCGCGCATCAGCGGCAGGCTCTTTTCGTAAGCGCGGCGCAGCACCTCGATATCGCGCCGCTCCGCGATCTGCGCGTCCAGCGTCTGCTTGACGCGGCGCAGAATGCCGGTCAATTCCTCCACGTTCACGGGCTTAAGCACATATTCCACCACGTTTAAGCGTATGGCTTCCTTGGCGTATTCAAATTCGTCGAAACCGGAAAAAAGGATCAGCTTGACGGCCGGATGCAGCCGCATGATCTGCGCGCTCATGGCCAGCCCGTCCATATAGGGCATCTTGATATCCGTAAGCACGACGTCAAGATCGAGATTCTCCGCCTTGTCCAAGCCGTCCTGCCCGTTTTCCGCCTGCGCCACGACCTCAAAGCCCAGCGCGTCCCAGTCGATATGCGCGGCGATCCCTTCGCGGACCTCCGCCTCGTCGTCAACGATCATGATTTTATACTTATTCATATACGCTCCGAAATCAGCTTTTGTATATCCACATAGAAAGACCAACTAAATTTTATCATAGCATTATCCAAGGACGGGTGCAATAGCGCGGATTTCATACTTTTTCTTGCCGTAGTATCGGTTTTGCAGTAAAATGTCATTCGTAATGGAATGAAACGGATGATCGCGCGTTTGGGCAGCGTCCGAACGGTCTTTGTCGATCAACTACGTGATGTGAGGTGGAGTATGGCGATTCAAGCCCCAAAGGGAACCAAGGACGTAACGCCGCAGGAAAGCTATAAGTGGCATTATGTGGAAAACATGGCGCGCGATATCTGCGAGAGCTACGGCTATTACGAGGTGCGCACGCCCGTGATCGAGCATACGGAGCTTTTTTTGCGCGGTATCGGCGACACGACGGACGTGGTGCAAAAGGAGATGTATACGTTTCTCGATAAGGGCGAACGCTCCATCACGCTCAAGCCCGAGGGAACGGCGGGCGTAGGCCGCATGTTTGTGGAGCAGGGCATATTCAACGGCGCGCAGCCCACCAAGATGTATTATCTTTACTGCCCTGTGTTCCGCTATGAAAAGCCGCAGGCAGGCAGGCTCCGGGAGCATCACCAGTTCGGCGTGGAGATCTACGGCGCGCCGCGCGCGAGCGCCGACGCCGAGTGCATCGCCCTCGCGTTCGATCTTCTTTCACGCTTGGGCGTAGCGGGGCTTTCCGTCAATATCAACAATATCGGCT
>JAQVRG010000111.1 GCA_028701165.1 Eubacteriales bacterium
GTGTCCGGAAAGCAGCGCAACATAAATAAGCCACAACAGCGCGATAAAAACGCAGAGCAGCAGCGCCGTCGCTAGGTTGATCAGCTTAGGGGATTTGGGCTTTTTCGGTTTCATCGAGCACCCCCCGAAAAATATATTATATTGTCATCACGATCGACCATGCGCTGCGCTTCTTTTTTCATGCGGCGGGCTTCTCCTTCATGCGTTCAATACCGCCTGCTTTACGCGGCGGCAAGCGCGACAGACTGCGCGCGAACAAGGGAACTCTATACATGTTTATCATAGCATAATCGCTATGCTTTTGCACCTGCTATTTGCCCGCTGTAACCATCCCGCACACGGTTGAATAGCATGGGATAGAAATGATTTTCTGTCTTGATTTGCAGGCAGGGGTGAAAGGATGGGACACACATGAGGAACAGGCAAAGTCTGGCGGATATGGCGCCGGGCGAGCGCGGCATTGTCACCGCGCTGCACAACACCGGCAGCATGCGGCGGCGTTTATTGGATATAGGGCTTATCGAAAGCACCGAAGTGGAATGTCTTGGGCGCAGCCCCGGCGGCGACCCCGCGGCGTATCTGATACGGGGCGCCGTCATCGCTATCCGCGCGGAGGATGGCGCGAAGGTCTGCATAAGGACATGTTGAGGAGGTAGAAATGGATTTGACACTTCGTTCCGCCGAACGCACCGTTTTTCGTTCGCGTAGGCAAGCGCCCGAAGACGTATGTGTGCCGGCAAGTGTGACCATCGCGCTGGCGGGCAATCCAAACGTAGGCAAAAGCACGGTGTTCAACGGTTTAACAGGGCTGAATCAGCATACGGGCAACTGGCCCGGCAAAACCGTCGCGCTTGCGGAAGGGTGCTGTTCGCGCAAGGGGCAGAGCTTTACCGTAGTGGATCTGCCGGGTACATATTCGCTTATGGCACACTCGCCCGAGGAGGAAGTTGCGCGCGATTTTCTCTGCTTCTCAAAGCCCGACGCGGCGGTAGTGGTGTGCGACGCCACATGCCTTTCGCGCAATCTGAACCTCGTTTTGCAGATCATGGAAATCACCCCGCGCGTCGTCGTGTGCGTCAACCTCATGGACGAGGCGCGGCGCAAGGGCATACGGCTGGATCTCGCCGCGATCGAGGCGCGTCTGGGCGTGCCCGTGATCGGCACGACCGCCCGAAAAAAGCGCAGCCTCACAGCCCTTATAGAAGCCGTAAGCCGCGTAAGCGCCGCTGACGAACCCGCGCCCTTCCGGCTTCGCTATCCGGCGGAAATCGAAACCGCCGTAGAAATGCTGGAACCGTTGCTGACAGCACGGCTTTCGGGGAAACTCGACAGCCGCTGGGTAAGTCTCAAGCTCCTTGAAGGGGATAGGACGCTGCTTAAAAAGTTCGGCGATTACCTTGGCGACGGCTTCTTGCTGGACGCGCCGCTTGCGGACGCTTTGCACAAGGCGGACACATACCTCACCGCACGCGGCTTTACGCGCGAAACGCGCAAGGATAGAATCGTAGCCGCCATACTCGCCGAAGCCGAACGCGTATGCGACGGGGTCGTAACGCACGACGCGCCCGATTATGACGCCTTCGATCGCAAGCTTGACCGCTTGCTCACAAGCCGTCGCACGGGATATCCCGTCATGCTGCTGCTGCTCGCCTTTGTTTTCTGGCTCACCATCGCGGGCGCGAACTACCCTTCGCAGCTTCTTTCCCAAGCTCTATTCTATCTACAGGATCAGCTCACCGCGCTGTTTTCCTACCTTCACGCGCCCGCGTGGCTCCACGGCGCGCTCGTGCTGGGCGTTTACCGCGTGCTCGCATGGGTGGTCTCCGTCATGCTGCCCCCCATGGCCATCTTCTTTCCGCTCTTTACGCTCCTTGAAGACGCGGGCTATCTGCCGCGCGTCGCCTACAACCTTGATTGCCCCTTCAAGCGCTGCTGCGCCTGCGGCAAGCAAGCGCTGACCATGTGCATGGGCTTTGGCTGCAACGCGGCGGGCGTGATCGGCTGCCGCATTATCGATTCGCCCCGGGAGCGGCTGCTGGCGATCCTTACCAACAGCTTTGTGCCCTGCAACGGGCGGTTCCCTACGCTGCTTGCGCTCTTAAGCATGTTTTTTGTGAGAGGCGGCGCTTTTTCCACGCTTTTTTCGGCGGTGCTGCTTACGCTCGTCATTCTCTTAGGCGTGCTTATGACCTTCGGCGTTACGAAGCTTCTTTCCAAAACGCTCTTAAAGGGCGTCCCCTCCTCCTTCACGCTGGAGCTCCCACCCTATCGCAAGCCGCAGGTAGGCAGGGTCATCGTCCGTTCGATACTGGACAGAACCCTGTTCGTGCTGGGACGCGCGGCGGCTGTCGCCGCGCCCGCCGGATTGATTCTATGGATCATGGCAAACGTAACGGTGTCGGGCGGAAGCCTTCTTTATCACTGCGCCGCGTTTCTCGATCCGCTGGGACGGCTGATGGGTATGGACGGCGTGATCCTGATCGCCTTCGTTCTGGGCTTCCCCGCCAACGAGATCGTGCTGCCCATCATCATCATGGCTTATATGTCCCAAGGCAGCATTGCGGAATTTGAAAGCCTGACCATGCTGCGCCAGCTTCTGCTCGATAACGGCTGGACGTGGGTGACGGCGCTTTGCGTCATGCTTTTTTCGTTGCTGCACTGGCCCTGCTCCACCACGCTGCTCACCATCAAAAAGGAGACGGGCAGCTACAAGTGGACGCTGCTTGCGGCACTCCTCCCCACGCTCTCCGGCATGCTGCTCTGTACGCTCGTCGCGGCCGCCGCAAGACTGTTTGGTTAAAGCCGCGCGCCCGCTCTTATCGTCCCGCCTTAGCGCACGCGCGCAAATGCCGTCTATCGTTTTTCCGTGGTTTGTACTATAATCAAATTATTAAGATGTGAGCCGGCGCGCATCGCCGGCTCTGCCCGCAAGCGGCCATAACGAAAAAGGAGATGCGCATGAAGGTAAACGTAAACGGCGTCAGCCTGTACTATGAAAAAAGCGGCGTGGGAAGGCCGCTGATCATGCTTCACGGAAACGGCGAAACGCATAACATATTCGATAAAGCGATACCGCTGCTCGCCGCGCGCTTTACGGTATACGCGCCGGACAGCCGGGGGCACGGCGAAAGCAGCCCCGTGGAGAGCTACCACTATGACGATATGATGGAAGACGTGCGCGCCTTTATCGAGGCTCTCGCATTGGAGAAGCCGGTGCTATACGGCTTCAGCGACGGCGGCATACTGGGTCTCCTGCTTGCGAGCAAATATCCCACGCTTTTGTCCGGCTTGATCGTCAGCGGCGCGAACACACGCCCCGCGGGCATACGCGACGGGTGGCTGAAGTTTTTCACGCTTCTCAACCGCCGCGTTCATGACCCGAAGATAGAAATGATGCTTGCGGAACCGCATATCACGGCGGAAATGCTCCAAGGGATACCGACGCCCACGCTGGTGCTTGCCGGCGGGCACGATATGGTAAAGCGTTCGGATACGGAGTGGATCGCGGACAAGCTTCCCAACAGCACGCTGCGCATACTGCCGCTGCACGGTCACGGCAGCTATATCGTGCACAGAAGGAAAATCGCCAAGTTGATCTTGGATTTTGACGACAGGACGCTGCAAAGCGAACCCGCATCCCTCTGAAGGCGAACGGCTCTTATCAGCCCAGCTTATCGCCGTTTTTCACCGGCTTATCGGGCGTGATCAGCACCACGCCGCCTTCGCTGTAGGTGCCAAGCACCAATACCTCCGACATGAAGTCCGCGATCTGGCGCGGCGGGAAGTTGACCACCGCCAACACCTGCTTGCCAACGAGCGCCTCGGCGGTATATTGCTCTGTGATCTGCGCGGAGGAGCGCTTTACGCCTATCTCCCCGCCAAAGTCCACCGAGAGCTGATAAGCAGGCTTTCTCGCCTTTTCAAACGCTTTTGCCGCCGTGATCGTTCCTACGCGGATATCGATCTTCATAAAATCGTCAAACGTCGCCATGGCCTTGCTTCCTTTCACGCCGGGCTTTTTTATGGTATCCCGCGTACGCGGCGCGCGTGCCGCCGCGCACGAAGGAAGCCTTCGGGGAATCGCGGTTCCCCGAGCCCAAACGGTTTTGTCAATATTCCAACGCCTATCCTTTCCGCCTACAGCATCGCCGAGCCGCCGGTAACGATCCAGCAGGCCAGCGTTGCCACCGTGAACGCGCCCGTATACACGCTGCCCGTGCGGCGGTAGATGTAGGTGCAAAGCACGCTAAACGCCAGCACCTGCGGCACGAACACGATCATCAGCGACATGAAGGGCCCGCCGAAGGTGGAGCCGAAGAGCAGATCGGCGCCGGGACCGATCCCCATAAAGAAGGGGATGTATTCGAGCAGGATGATCAGGATCACGCCGCCCGCCATGCACAAAGCATTCTTCCACCAGCAGGCCATAAAGCCTTTGAAACCGGGCACGGACGCGGCTTCCTGCCGCATGGACGCGAAGATCTTGCTGTTGTTGAGCAGGAAGAAAAGCGCAAACACGGGGATATACACGAAGAACTGCCCGATCCTTTGCGCCGTAAAGCCCTTGAAGAAAGGCCAAATGAAACGGAAGTCAAGCTTGAAGCACAGCTCGCTGAGCACAACCAGCACATACACAAGCCCCGTCATGCACAGCGCCAGCAGCGCAGCCTTCCCGCAAAGCGCCCAGTCGATACGCGCGGCGTTCGCTTCCCGTGACAGGCCGATATCGTAGTAGTCGAGCGGCGCGCCTTTTTTCTTGGCCTTCTTAAAGGACAGTACGGTGGTAAGGAGCATCACGAGGATCAGCAGCAGATACCAAGCGAGGAAGCCGTTGCCGATGGTCATGCGGAACACCCCTTCGGGCAGCGGCAGCAAGCCGTGACCAAGCTGCGTCATAAACGGATAAGTAGCGCCCGCGATCAAAATGGTTATAAGTGCGCCGCGCCACCATTTCCAGCCGCGATTCACCTTTTCAGGACGCGCGGGCAGGGGTTGGCGTACGGACGCGAAAAAGGGCGTTAAGAGCAGCAGCTCCATCAGCGGCAGCATCGCGGCAAGCGCGAGCAGCATCGCGGCGAATACCAGCGCCTCCTTTGCCATGAACACCTGATCCGAAGACAGAAGCGCCGCGTCTAAACTAAGCGCGCTTTCAAACCAGTCCAAAGCCGTGCGCATACCGTGCGCGTCGTGCGTGGTCAGGCGGTGATTGGTATAAAGAAGCTCGATGCGGCGCGCCGTGCCGTCAGAGAAGCTCCCGAAGGTGGTATCCCACGCGGCCGTTTCGGGCGTGCAGCCCAAGAAATCCGCACGCAGCGGGGTTTTGAGCAGATCGTCCGTCACGGTGTCCGCATAATCCCTAAAATAGTTGAATTCATCGTACTTCGCCTGCAAGAGCAGCACGTTATTGAAACGGATGTCGTCCGTATTATACACATCGTCGGTAAACAGTTCGCCGCATTGGATAACCGTCGCCTTTGGCGATATGTCCTCCCCCTTGCCGTTGACCGCGCCCGAGAGACCCGCCGCTACCGTCCATGACGACCATGTACCCATGGAGTGGCCGCTTACGGCCATGCGCGTCGCATCCACAAAGTCCATTTCGGCAAGTATGCCGTAGGCCGCGACGCCGCCCATAGAGCTGTCCTTGATGGAATTGCCGTCGTCATCCTCGCTGTAGCGCGGATTAAAGAAGGTAAGGTTGGAGAAGTTCATCATCAGCTTCAAGCGATTCGGTCCGCTGATGGAAACATAGGTGCCGTCCGCCTCGCTGTCCAGCCCGTAATTGACGGTGACCTTGTGATTAACATACCCGCGCT
>JAQVRG010000005.1 GCA_028701165.1 Eubacteriales bacterium
CCTGCCCCGCAGCGAGGAGGCCGAGCGCGCGCTGCTGGGCAGCATGATACTGGCGCAGAGTGCTGTGGAAGCCGCATTGGAGCGGCTGGTCAGCAGCGACTTCTTTTTGCCGCGCCATCAGGTCATCTTTGAGGCGATGAAAAAGCTAGCCGCGCAGGGCTGGGCTGTGGACGTGGTGACGCTGGCGGAAACGCTGCAGCGGGAGGGCAAGCTGACCATGGCGGGCAACCTTGCGTATTTGGCGGAGCTTTCCATGGTGACGCCAACAGCCGCCAACGCGGAGAAGTATATCGCAATCGTGGAGGAACGCTCCATTATGCGGCGGCTTGCTTATGCCGGCTGCGATATCACGAAGGACGCCACGGACGGCGCGAAGCCTTTGGAACAGATGCTGGACGATGCGGAACGCGTCGTTTACAACATTTCCATGGGCAAAAAGCAGGATACGCTTGTGCACATTAAGGACACGCTCATTGAAAGCTATGACCACATCGGGGAGCTGATTAAGCACAAGGGAAGCATTGTGGGCGTGCCGACGGGCTTTACCGACTTGGATGAGATGACGAGCGGCCTGCAAAAAAGCGACTTGGTCATCATCGCGGGACGACCCTCCATGGGCAAGACGGCGTTTGCGCTGAACCTCGCGCAGAACGCGGCGCAACGGGGGGCTACGGTATGCGTTTTCAGCTTGGAAATGTCAGCCGAGCAGCTCGTTAAGCGCATGCTCTGCGCGGAAGCGGCGGTAGACATGCAGCATGTCAACAGCGGCGGCGTAGACGATAACGAGCTTTTGCGCATCGCCGACGCGCTGCCCGCGCTTTCGGGCTGCAACATCTATATCGACGATAACGCGGCGGCGGGCGTGGCGGGTATCCGCAGCAAATGCAGGCGCTTGATGTCGCGCGAAGGGCTTGATTTGGTCATTATAGACTATTTGCAGCTTATGCAGACCTCGGGCAAATCGGATAACCGCGTGCTGGAAATATCCGAGATCACGCGGTCGCTGAAAATCATGGCGCGCGAGCTTAACATACCCATCATTTTGCTCTCCCAGCTTTCACGAGGGCCCGAAGCGAGAAAGGATCACCGCCCCATGATGGCGGATCTGCGCGAATCCGGCGCTATTGAGCAGGACGCGGATCTTATCATGATGCTGTACCGTCCGGCCGTATACGGCGAAAGCGACGACAACGACACGGAGCTTATCATAGCCAAGCACCGAAACGGCCCTACGGGTACGGTGCATCTTGCGTGGATCGATAACGTCGCCAAGTTCACAAACGCCACCAACCGAGAGGAATACTAAAAAGTAAAGTAAAATAAAGGGGCGCCGCTCTGCGGCGCTCCTTTGCGTATCCCAGCGATTGGTCATAGGAGGCGTGAAACGCTATTTTTTATCCAGCCCCAAGGCGTTAATGGTATGGCGCATATGCAGGTTGAGCGCGCAGCTTGCGCCCTTGGCGTCGCGGCGCGTTAGAAACTCCATGATGAGTCTGTTGTCCGCCACGGTCAGTTCCTCCAGCACTTTTTGGTTGTTGGCGATTTCCATGGTCTCATGCACGGCGGAATTGATGATGGGGAAAAGCTGTATCATGAACTCGTTATGCGAGGCCTTGTTGATCAGCATATGGAACTGTTGGTCGCTTTCCGGCCATGCGGCGTCCCGCGCTTGAATTTCCCGGATCACCTTGTTTCCCTGCCCGCATATGCGCTCGACCTCCTCATCGGACGCGCGCACGCACGCAAGCGCGATACACTGCGGCTCGAAGATCAGGCGCATTTCATACAGATCTTTTAAACGTACCCGCGCGCGCTCCAGCTTGCTAAAGCCGAAGCCGTTTTCGTATGCGTTATCCGTGATGAAGGTGCCCTTGCCGCGATGCACCTTCAATATGCCCTGCGCGACAAGGGAGCGTATGGCCTCGCGCAGCGTGGCGCGGCTTACGCCCAAGCGTTCGGAAAGCTCGTTTTCATTGGGCAGTTTATCGCCGGGAAGGAAGGCTTTTTCCGTAACGATCATGTCATAGAGCGCGTCCGCCGTGCGCTCGGCTAAGCTTTTTGCCGCCATAATGTACTCCTATAAATATATTACGAATTCTTAGCGAAAAACGATTCTTTTTGTCCGCCCGAACATTGACAAGGGACGTGCATATGGTGTAATCTGTTGTCATACAATATGATACAACATCAGACAAGTTGTAGCAAGCACATTTTCATAACACGCTAGAGTTGAAAACCGTTCATAACCGAATAAACCCAATGGAAGACAGAGGAGAAATAGAGATGCTGCATTCTTTTCAGGAACTGATCGAGAGCGTCAAGGGTGCGAACAGGCGCATTTCCGTGGCCGTAGC
Organism: Eubacteriales bacterium; assembly: GCA_028701165.1. Classification (GTDB taxonomy): domain Bacteria; phylum Bacillota; class Clostridia; order Christensenellales; family CAG-138; genus JAQVRG01. The sequence continues at coordinate 2,355 of JAQVRG010000005.1, forward strand.
GCAGGATGAGGAAGTCCTTCTTGCCGTGAACGAGGCGTGTAAGCTGGGCATCGTCAACGCGACGCTCGTGGGCGACGAGGCGGAGATACGCCGCATTGCCAAGGAAATCGGCGTGCCGTTGAATAACATGACCATCGTGGATGAGCCGGACAAGGCGGAAGCCTGCCGAAAGGCTGTCAAGATCGTACACGACGGGGAAGCGGACGTCGTGATGAAGGGCATTGTGGATACCTCCATTATACTCAAAGCCGTGCTGGATAAAGAGATCGGCCTCAGAGACGCGCCTGTGCTGTCCCATGTGGCCGTTTTTAACGTAGACGGCTTTGACCGTCTTCTGTATGTGACGGATTCCGCCATGTGCATTGCGCCCGATGTGGAGCAGAAGGCGCATATTATCGGCAACGCGGTGAAGGTGGCGCACGCGCTGGGCAACGAGAAGCCCGTTGTGACCTGCCTTTGCGCCGTGGAAAAGGTCAACCCCAAGATGCAGGCGACGCTGGACGCGGCGGAGCTGGTGGAGCGCAACAAGCGCGGCGAGATTACGGGCTGTACCGTTTGCGGTCCGCTCGCGCTGGATAACGCGATCAGCGAGGAAGCTGCCAAGCATAAGGGCATCAGCGATCCCAACGCCGGCAAAGCGGATATCCTGCTCGTACCCTTTATCGAGGCGGGCAATATCTTCTATAAATCCTTGACCTATATGGCAAAGGCGCACAACGCCGGCATGATCGTGGGCGCAAAAGCGCCGGTGGTCGTGACCTCGCGCGCGGACAGCGACGAGACAAAGCTTAACTCCATCGCCCTTGCGATCGCTGTGGCGCGGCATAACGCGTAAGAAAGGAACGTTCATGAAGAGCTACAAAATCCTGGCCTTGAATCTTGGCTCCACCTCTACAAAGCTCGCCGTGTTCGAAGGCGGAGAACAAAAGATGGAGCAGGTGCTTCGCCATACGCAGGAGGAGATGGGCGCCATCAAAACGATGGCGGATAACGCGGCGTTTCGCAAGCCCCTCATCCTAGCCTTTTTAAAGGAAAACAACGTTGATTTGAAAAGCTTTGACGCTGTGGTCGGCCGCGGCGGCTTGATGCGCCCCATACCGGGCGGCACCTACGCCGTGAACCAAGCGATGCTTGACGACCTGGCAAGCTGCAAGTACGGTTCACACGCTTCGAATTTGGGCGGTATACTCGCAAGCGAGATCGCGTCAGAAATCGGCGTTCCCGCCTATATTGTGGATCCCGTGGTGGTGGACGAGATGGAGGATGTGGCAAGGCTTTCCGGTCACCCTTCCTTTAAGCGCCGCACCTGCTTCCACGCGCTCAACCAAAAAGCGATCGCCAAGCGCTATGCGTCCGAAGTCGGCGTGCCGTATACGGAGCTGAACCTAATCGTAGCGCACATGGGCGGCGGCGTCACGGTAGGCGCGCATATGCGTGGCCGCGTGATCGACGTCAACAACGGCTTGGACGGCGAAGGCCCGTACTCCGCGGAGCGTCCGGGCGGCCTGCCTGCGCTGGAGGTTATGCGCGTAATGGATTCGGGCGAGTTGGGCGATTACGCCGCGATGAAGCGTACGCTTACCTCCCGCTGCGGCTTGATCGCGTACCTTGGCACCAATAACGGCATCGAGGTCGGCGAGCGTATCAAAGCGGGCGATAAGGAAGCGGAGCTTGTGTATCGCGGCATGGCCTATCAGATCGCCAAGGAGATCGGGGCGATGGCGGCGGTGCTCTACGGCGAGGTGGACGCGATCCTTTTGACCGGCGGCTTTGCGTACGATAAGACGCTTATGGGCTGGATTACGGAGCAGGTGAAGTTTATAGCGCCTGTGAAGGTCTACCCCGGTGAGGACGAGATGGGGGCGCTGGCGGCGGGCGCGCTGCGGGTGCTTGCCGGCGAAGAAGAGGTCAAAACATACTGATGAAGAAGCGCATTCAAATCATCACGGGGCATTACGGCAGCGGGAAAACGGAGTTCGCCGTCAATTTAGCGCTCCAATACGCCGACGCGGGCGTGAAAACAGCGCTGGCCGATTTGGATATCGTGAACCCGTATTTTCGTTCCACCGAACGGCGGAGTCTGCTTGAGGCGCACGGCGTGCGCGTGATTACGACTTCGTTTTCCGGCTATGTCGATCTCCCGGCGATCACGCCCGAGGTACTGACTCTGTTTGACGATCCTTCCTATCACGGCATCATCGATATGGGCGGCGATCCGGAGGGGGCGCATGTGCTGGGACGGTTTGAAAAGCAGCTTGCCCGCGAGGACTGCGATGTGCTGTGCGTGCTCAACGCCAACCGTCCCGAAACCAAAACCGTTGAAAAGGCTGTGCTGTATCTTCGCGGTATCGAGCAAGCGAGCGGCCTTAAGGTAACGGGGCTTGTCAACAACACGCATCTGTGCAGGGAAACGGGCGTGGAGGACATATTGAAGGGCGCCGCGCTTGCGCGCGCGGTTTCCGAGGAAACCGGCATAGAGGTCGCGTATCACGCGGTGGAGCGTAAGTTTGCGGAGCAGGTACGGTATCAATTGGGCGAAGGGGAGCTTCTGCCCATCGATATATATATGTGCAAGCCTTGGGAATTCGGCTTGTAAATTAAAGAGGAGGAACTTTGGAATTATGGCTGGAAAAGTAACGTTTTGCCAGGACAGATGCAAAGGCTGCGAGCTGTGCGTAAGCGTCTGTCCCAAAGGGATCATCGTCATCGACCAAGAAGTGACGAATCGCAAGGGCTACCATCCCGCGGCGGTCAAGGAGATGGATAAGTGCATCGCCTGTGCAAGCTGCGCGAAGATCTGTCCGGATTCGATCATCACGGTGGAAAGACTGTAGGAAGGGGAACGAAAAATGGAAAAAGAACTTTGGAAAGGCAATGAAGCCATCGCAGAAGCCGCCATACGCGCGGGCTGCAAGTATTTCTTCGGTTATCCCATCACCCCGCAGACGGAGGTTCCCGAATACCTCTCTTTGCATCTGCCCGAGATCGGCGGCTGCTTTTTACAGGCGGAGAGCGAAGTGGCGGCGATCAACATGGTCTACGGCGCGGGCGGCTGCGGCGTGCGTGTTATGACGTCCTCCTCCTCTCCCGGAATCAGCCTCAAGCAGGAAGGTATCACCTATCTTTGCGGCTCTGAGGTTCCCTGCGTGATCATCAACGTTATGCGCGGCGGCCCTGGCCTTGGTACCATTCAGCCCGCGCAGGGCGATTACTACCAAGCCACACGCGGCGGCGGCAACGGCGACTATCGTACGCCGGTTCTTGCGCCCGCCAACGTGCAGGAAGCCGCGGACTTCGTGCGCATGGCATTCGATATTGCGGATATCTACCGCAACCCCGTTATGGTGCTTGCCGACGGCATGATCGGCCAAATGATGGAAGCTGTTGAGTGGCACGATATCGAGAAGCGCGAGCTGCCCGCAAAGCCTTGGGCGACCACGGGCACGCAGGGCAAGCGCGAGCATAACGTGATCAATTCCCTCTACATCCAGCCCGAGCCCTGCGCCGAGCATAACGAGAAGCTTGAGAAGAAGTATAAGCTGATCGAGGAGAAGGAGACCCGCTACGAAGAGATCGACGCCGAGGGCTGCGAGGTCCTCTTTACGGCCTATGGCACGACGTCCCGCGTTTGCCGGGCTGCGATGAAGCTGCTGGCGGACGAGGGCATCAAGGCTGGCCTGTTCCGTCCTATCACGGTGTGGCCCTTCCCCTATGCACAGCTTAAGAAGGCTGCCGCGCAGAACAGTGTGAAGGCCGTTGTGGTCGCCGAGCTGTCGCTGGGGCAGATGATCGACGACGTAAAGATCGCGCTGGAAGGCTCCAAGCCCATTTCCTTTATCGGCAAAGCCGGCGGTTTGGTTCCTACGCCGCGTGAGGTTGCGGACGCTGCCAAGAAGGCAATCGGGAGGTAAGAAGAATGGCTATTGTATATCAGAAATCCAAAGGCTTAACGGATAAAGAGCTGCATTACTGCCCGGGCTGCACACATGGTATCGTGCATAAGCTTGTGGCGGAAACACTGGAAGAACTGGGCATTATCGGCACGACCATCGGCGTGGCGCCGGTCGGCTGCTCGGTATTTGCTTATGATTATTTTTCCTGCGATATGCACGGTGCTGCACACGGCCGTGCGCCTGCGGTGGCTACGGGCATTAAGCGCGTTTCGCCTCCGGGCACCACGGTATTTACCTATCAGGGTGACGGCGATCTAGCCGCCATCGGTACGGCGGAGATCGTGCAGGCCGCCATGCGTGGGGAGAAGATCACGGTCATCTTCATCAACAACGCGATCTACGGTATGACGGGCGGCCAGATGGCGCCTACGACGCTGATCGGCCAGAAAACGACCACTTCGCCGCTGGGCCGCACAAAGGAGCACGCGGGCATGCCCATTAAAATGTGCGAGCTTTTGTCTACACTCGATGGCTGCGTGTACGCGGAGCGCGTGTGCGTAACGGATATCCCCAACCTTAACAAGGCGAAGAAAGCCATTCGCAAGGCCTTTGAGCTTCAGCAGCAAAACGCCGGTCTTACCTTTGTCGAGGTGCTGGCAGCGTGTCCCACCAACTGGGGCAAGCCGCCCATCAAAGCCGTGGAGTGGCTCAAGGAGAACATGATCCCGTATTACCCCTTAGGGGTTTACAAAGATTCTGCGGAGGTGAAGTAACATGACGAATGATATTATTATCTCCGGCTTTGGCGGACAGGGCGTTATGGCCATCGGCAAGACGCTGACGGAAGCGGGCATGAAGGAAGGCAAGGAAGTATCCTGGCTGCCCTCTTACGGCCCCGAAATGCGCGGCGGTACGGCGAATTGCAGCGTCGTCCTCTCCGACGAGCTGATCGTTTCCCCCATCGTGCTGGAGCCGAGCGAGCTGATCGCTATGAACCTGCCTTCGCTGATCAAATTCGAGCCCACAGTGAAAAAGGGCGGCACGATATTCGTCAACAGCTCCGTTGTAGACCAAAAGGTCACCCGCACGGACGTGCGCGCGGTCTATGTGGACTGCATCAAGATCGCGGAGGAGCTGGGTAATTCCAAGGTCGCCAACATGGTCATGCTGGGCGCGTATATTGAGGCGATGAAGAACCTCTCCACCGATACCATCAAGGAAATGCTGGTGCATATGTTCACCGGCCCCAAAGCGAAGCTTGTAGACCTCAATATCGAGGCGCTCAAGCGCGGCGCGGCATGCGTTAAGTAAGAAAACGTTCCCGGGAAATACCCCCATGAGGTATTTCCCGGGGAATCCGTTTATCTGCATATCCTATTGCATAACATTGAAATTCACCATCTTCTCTATAGACAAAACCATAGAAAACATCATAAGGAGGAACACCACCCATGGCTCTACAATTCGCATCCAGAATGGATGGGCTCAAAGGCTCCGCGATCCGTGAGCTCCTTAAAATCGCCGATAAGCCCGACGTTATTTCTTTCGCAGGCGGATTTCCGGCGCCCGAGCTGTTCCCTGTGGAGGGCTTGGAGATCGTCAGTAAAAAGGTGCTGGAGGAAGATGGCCGCAAGGCGCTGCAATACAGTTCCACCGAGGGCTTTCTTCCTCTGCGGGAACACATCAGCAAGCTGATGGAGCCGCAGAGTCTTAAGGCTGACCCGGATCAGATTTTAGTTACCGCAGGTTCCCAACAGGGTCTTGATTTCTGCGCCAAGCTTTTCGTTAACCCCGGCGACGTCGTCATCACCGAAAGCCCCAGCTATTTAGGCGCGCTGAACGCTTTCAAGGCTTATGAGCCGAAGTTCGTCGAGGTGGAGATGGACGAGGAAGGCATGCTGATGGATAAGCTGGAGGAAGCGCTCAAAACAAACGGCAACGTGAAGTTCATCTACACCATTCCCGATTTTCAAAACCCGACGGGGCGCACCATGACCATCGAAAGACGGAAGAAGCTCGTCGAGCTTGCCAACGCGTACGATGTGTGCGTCGTAGAGGATAACCCCTATGGATCGCTTCGCTTTGAGGGCGAGATTCATCCCGCCATCAAGAGCTTTGACACCGAGGATCGCGTGATCTATCTTGGCACCATGTCAAAAATATTCTGCCCCGGCATGCGTATCGGCTGGATTTATGCAGCACCCGCCATACTTAACAAGTTCAATCTCATCAAGCAGGGCGCGGATTTGCAGTGCAGCACCATTGCCCAGCGCGAGTGCGCCGCGTTTTTTGATATGTACGACATCAACGAGCATATCAAGAAGATCATCGATGTGTATCGCCGCAGAAGAGATGTCATGGTGAACGCCATGAAGCAGTACTTCCCCAAGAACGTATCCTATACCTACCCGAACGGCGGCTTGTTCCTTTGGGTGACACTGCCCGAGGGCATGGATTCTACCGACGTTTTTAAGAAAGCGATGGATAAAAAGGTAGCGTTCGTGGCGGGCGAGCCCTTCTATCCCAACGGCGGCAACGCTAACCATTTCCGCATGAACTATTCCGCCATGCCCGATGAAAAGATCATCGAAGGCGTGAAGCGGCTGGGCGAGGTATTGAACGAGCTTTGCTGAGCGACGGTTCTTCTGTAGAAGCGGCTTTTTCGGCCGCTTCTTTTTTGTTTGCCGCGCATACGGAAATTTAGCGTGTGTACGCGCCGTGCAACCACTTGTGTTTTATCGCGGCAAGTGATACAATTCCCTTTAAGTTTTAAAATTTGACAGGGAGGACATTTCGATGCAATTTCAGATCTCAGAACGCATGACCAAGCCGGACTTTCAGGGCGAGTTCGTTGACGCGATACTCAAATGCGCTGCGTCGCCGGATATGATTTCCTTTGGCGGCGGGCTTCCCAACCCCATATCCTTCCCCATACGCGAGATGGAGGATGCGGTAGCGAAGGTACTGGAAAAGAACGGCGTACAGGCTTTGCAGTACAGCACGACGGCGGGTTATGAGCCGCTTCGCGCGTACATTGCCAAGCGCTATGCGCGCATAGGCGTAGAGGCCACTGCGGATGAGATCATCATTACCAACGGCTCGCAGCAGGCGCTGGATATGTTCGCTGCCGTCATGCTCAATCCCAAGGATCCCATCCTGCTGGAGCGTCCGAGCTATTTGGCCGCTTTGCAGACCTTCCATCTTTACGATCCCACCGTGCATACCGTAGAGTTGACGGAGCAGGGCGTGAACTGCGAGGAGCTTGCGGATATCCTGCAAAACGTCAAGCCGGTGTTCTTCTATGCGATCCCCAACTTCCAAAACCCCACCGGCCTTACCTATACGGTGGAGACGCGGGAAAAGGCGGCGTCGCTCCTTAAAAAGAGCAACACCCTCCTCATTGAGGACAATCCCTATGGCGAGCTTCGCTTCCGCGGCGAGGGCGGCTATTCCTTCGCGCATTATCTGGGTGAACAGTGCTGCATGATGGGCACCTTCTCCAAAACCGTGTCCCCCGGCATGCGTATCGGCTGGATCTGCTGCAAAAACAAGGCGCTGCGCGATAAGCTGATGGCGTTTAAGCAGGTGATGGATCTGCACACCAATATTTTCTGCCAGATGGTGCTTGCACAATACTTGGCCGATAACGATCTGGACGAGCATATGGAGAAGATCAAGAACCTGTACCAGCATCAGGCGGAGGTGATGATGGCGGCGATGGACAAGTATCTTCCCGCGGGAACTTCCTACACCAAGCCCGAGGGCGGCATGTTCATTTGGGCCACCATGCCTGACGGCGTCAAGGCGGTGGACGTGGGCAACGCGGCGATTAAGAAGGGCCTGCTGGTCGTAGCGGGCGATCCGTTCTACGAAAAGGATCGCGGTGTACGCACGATGCGCCTGAACTATTCCAACAGCACCGAGGCGCAGATCGACGCCGGCATGAAGATACTGGGCGAAGCGATCCGGGAAATGATGAAATAAGCAGAACTATAGTACAAACACGATAACATAGCAACAAGGGGATTGCCAAAAAGGCAGTTCCCTGATATTATTCCGGCTTTTCCGGCTTTGCCGGAAAAACGGATTAGGCCCATGTGGCCGCTTCCGTTCTCATTTTGACGACCATGCCCGAAGGGCGTAGTCAAAATGAGGAAAAATCGGCTAGGGTCAAATGACCCTAGCCGATAATTGAATTGCCGCGCACCCTCGCTTCGACAATGCGTCCATGGGCGGTAAGCCGGCGTACGGCTCCGGTCAGGCAAACCCGCGGCACATCGACGATTCCGCTTAATGCTGCTTCCGTCAGGATCTGACATGGTTCACAGACGTCGATTGCACGGGACCCAACCCTCAGCACCGCAAGACGGCGCCAGCCCCACAGACGTTTGCCTCGGCTTGGGAATTCAGCCCTGCTGTAGCGGATTGCAGGTACAGGGCACCGCTGACTCCCCGCCTAGCGCGGCAAACTTTCTGACTGTTCTCTATTTTACATAGCATGGGAAACGATTGCAACCTTTATTCTTGGCGCGAAAGAAAATTTTGCGCTTCCAGCGTAAGCTTGCCGTGCCGCGTGATATTTTTCCCGACCAACGCCCGCGCGGGCGCATCGTCGCCGGAGGCAAGGCGTGCCGCTTGAAACGCGGCCTGCGTGTCCTCAGACGGTGTAACCGGCGTATTATAAGCGTTAAACGGGCACGCGTCCATGCAGATTTCACAGCCCATATGCTTTTGCTGTAGGGCGCAGACAAAGGGAGGATACGGTACGTCGTCCATATAGTAACGCATACATTCCGTCTGTACGATCGCGGAGGAAGCAAGACCGTGCGGGTGAATGGCGTTTACGGGGCACGCGTCCATGCAGGCCGTACAGCCGTCGGGGCATGGCTTTGCGGGCGCGTCCGTTACGGGCTGCGGCGCGCAGCCGTCCGTTATCAGCGCAAAGAGCACGATGCGCGAACCAAAAGGATCGATACGCAAAAGCCCGTTTTTGCCCTGCGCGCCAACGCCGCAGGCAAGGCACAGCGCGCGAAGCGGCGGCTCAACCGGTTCGCAGCGGCAGCCTAGGGCGGCAATTTCCACAGCCAGCGCCTTGTGCGCGTGATACGCTTGGTTGGAGGTGATATAGTAGGCGGGGATGCGGCAATCCGGCGGGTAGGGCGCGTAAGGATACGCGAGCAGCAGCACGCTGCGCGCCCACGGGAACAGCGAAGGCAAGTCGCAGGGAAGCTGCGCGTGAATATGCGCGTTTGCGGCGTCTTGCTTCCATGGCGACAGGTCGAGAAGCGGCAGCGCGTAGAGCCGCGCGAAGCCACGCGACGCGGCAAGGTTTTTCATAGCGTCAAACATGGTTGTAGTATAGCATAATTGCGCGTTTTGCGGTATAATATCTACATCGCGCATAAGGAGAGAGAAAATCATGATCAGTTCTTATCAATTCGGGAAAACAGATGACGGAAAGAATGTTACAGCCTATTGTATTACGAACAAAAACGGGAGCAAAGCGACCTTTTTGGATTACGGTTTGACGCTCTACAGCTTATGCGTACCGGACGCCAAGGGAACGCTTGTGGATGTGGTGCTGGGCTATCCCGAACCCACGTCGCCCATGGAGGGGAATTTCGTGGGCGTTACGGTGGGGCGCGTCGCCAACCGTATTGAAAACGCGCAGTTTGTGATCGATGGCGAAACCTTTCATGTGCCCGTGAACGATAACTGCAACTGCTTGCACAGCGGCAGCGTTTTTGTCGGCCGGATATGGAATGTGGCGGAGGATGGCGACGCGCTGCTTTGCACCTGCCTTTCCCCCGACGGCGAGGACGGCTTCCCCGGCACGCTCAAAACGACCGTGCGGCTCTCCCTTTCCGATACGAACACGCTCACCATAGACTACCGCGCGCTAACGGATAAGACGACGCCCGTGAATCTGACAAACCACGCCTATTTCAACCTTATGGGAAAGGGAACGGCACTTACGCATACGCTTTCCATCGACGCGGACAGCGTTACGGTGGCGGATGGCAAGTTGATACCGCACGGGGTTACGCTTTCGGTTGAAGGTACGCCCTTTGATTTTCGCGCGCCTAAAATGGTTGGCCGGGATATCGATCAGCCTAACGAGATGCTTCAGGCTGTCGGCGGTTACGACTGTAACTTCGTTTTGCGGGGCGCGGGTGTGCGCCACGCGGCAAAACTGTGCGCGGATAACGGGATCGTGATGGATGTGTTTACCGACGCGCCCTGCGTGCAGCTTTATACAGCAAACTTCCTGCCTGAAAGGCAGGGCAAGGATCGCGTGCACGCGCCGCGCTGTGCGCTGTGCCTTGAGACGCAGGGCTATCCCAACGCCGTGAACGTGCCGGCGTTTCCCTCCGTGCTGCTTGCGCCGGGGGAAGAATACAGAACCGTGACCCAATACGCCTTTGGCACGGCGTCCAAATCCAACTAAAGAAAGGGGAAAACGATGAAGGTTTGTGCTTTCTGCGGAACCGACGTAAAGGATAGCTGTACAGTTTGCCCGCGATGCAAAAAAGCCATCACGCCGCCCGACGAGGAGATTTTCCCGACGCTGCGACAGCCGCGCCGCAAAAGGGCGGAGGAGGAGACGGAGGCGGAGCGTATCGCCCGCGAACAGGCCGAGGCCGAGAGAATCGCGCAGGCGGCCATCGCGCCGGACGATCCCGCGGCGGAGCTGCTTGCCTATGACGAGGGCAGGCGGGAGAAAGTGCGTGAGCACCGGTTTTTTGCGGCCGCCGCCTATACGGGGATTTTGTTTTTCATTCCCCTTCGCGCCTGCAAGAATAAAGAATACGCAGCGTTTCATGCCAATCAAGGGCTGGTGCTGCTGCTGTTCCTGCTTGCGGATGTGCTGGCTGTGAATATGCTGGGAAACTCACCCGTAATCTATACCGTATGTATGGGTCTTTTCGGCGGTTTATTTTATCTGATGGTGCTGGGCGTAATCCGCGTCTTTCGCGGCAGCATGGAGCCGTTGCCCATAATCGGCGGTATCAAGCTGATCAGCCCCAAAGCGCGAAAGTAGGGATATACACGCGCATAACAAAAGAAGCCGCTTCGCACGGAAACGCGAGCGGCCCTTTTTTGTTGTGCCTTATGCTTTGTTTGCGGTCTGCAGCAGCGATAGGAACGCTTCAACGTTGATGGGCTTGGAAAAATAGTAGCCCTGCATATGCCGGCAGCCCATATCCACAAGCTGCTCCGCCACATCGGCGGATTCGACGCCCTCGGCGATCAACCCCAAATGAAGGCTCTGCGCAAGACCGACGACGCTGCGCAGTATTTCGGCGCCGCGCTCATCCTGCCGGCCGTCGGAAACAAACATGGTATCCAGCTTCAATATATCCACCGGCGCGTCGCGCAGCGTATTGAGACTGGAAAAACCGCTGCCGAAATCATCCATTTCGATGACGAAGCCCTCGGCGCGCAAGGCTGCAAGCGCTTTGTTGAGAAGCGTCGGGTTACCGACGTACGCCGTTTCAGTGATTTCCAAATGCAAAAGACTCGGCGGTATACTGTATTTTTCCGCAAGATCGCATATGATCGATCGGATGTTGAGATTCTGCATATCCAGCCGCGAAACGTTGACGGATATGGGAAGGACGTCGCGCCCTTCCTGCGTCCATGTTTGCAGCAGCTTGCATACCTGCTCCCAAATGTAAGGATCCAGCTTAGAGATAAACCCGTTTCTTTCAAAGAGCGGAATGAATTTTCCGGGTGGGATGAGACCATGCTCCGGATGCTGCCAGCGCACGAGGGCTTCAGCGCCAACGATCTCGCCGGTGACGTAATCCACCTTTGGCTGCAGGAAGGGAATGAATTGACCGTCCCGCAGCGCCGATTCCATCTGCGCCGTGATGGATTGCTCCTCCAGCACCTGCGCGTTCATGGTATCGTCATAGTAAGCTAAACGCGTGATGTAGCTGCCCTTAATGCTCTTTTGCGCCAAGGCTGCCTTATCCATCATGATATCCGTAGGCAGCGTTGGGTCGTCCACTACATAGATGCCGAAGCTGGAGGTGAACTCAAAGGGCAGGTGGAACTGCATGATATGCCGGTTGAAACCGCCCAACAGCTCCGTAGGCAGGGAGGGCCTAACATAGCGTACGCACGCGGCGAAAAGGTCGCCCGAAATACGGCTGCAAATGCCGAGATCTTCAATAAGTTCCTGCAGCGTAGAGGCTACGAGCCGAAGCACGCGATCGCCCTCGGCATGCCCGTAAACCTCGTTGATGGCCTTAAATCTGTCGATATCAAAATAGATAAACGCATAGGTTTCGTCGGGCGCCTTGTCGATCATTTCACGCGTGTGGCGAAGGAAAGCGGCGCGGTTATAAATACTGGTCAGCTCATCATATTCGGCGAGATAGCGCAGGTGCTCGTTGGAAAGCTTCTCCTCGTTGACGTCGTTGAAGGTCATAAATACGCGCTTGGAGAGAGAATCCGTATCCTCCTGCCGCGCAACGTTCATCTTGAACCAGCGATGTTCGCCGGAGGCTGTTTTCAGCAACACATCCATACTGCGCACTTCGTCCGTGGCGATCTCTACCGTTTCCTCCACAAACTGCCGCATTTCCTGCGCTGTTCTATCATCCGTGACGCCATCGGCCTCCAAGATCGTCCACAACGGACGCGAATCATAATTGCCCGCGAGGAGGGAATCCGTCATCGCGTCATAGATGTAGATATTGTTGACAAGATCCGCTTCGAAAACAACGGTCTTGGTGCTGGCGATCACGCTTCTGTAGCGCGCTTCCTCCCTGTATTGCAGCTGTAAATAGCCGTCCTGCAAGCGCGCTTGGTCGTTTTCCGAGCGAATAATGGCGTTTTCTATGTGGAGGTTCAGAAGCTCCATGTCAAGCGGCTTGCGCAGGCATACCCATGCGCCCAAGCGCAGGGTGTGCTGAATATCTTCTTTTTTCGGCTCTTTGCACATGGCAATGACCGGGATAAGCGAGAATTCCTTGTTGGATTTGTGACGCGCCAAAAAATCCGCGCCGCCCATTTGGGGCATACGAATATCCAAAAGCACGACGGAAATGCCGGAACCGTAACGTTTGAGCAGGCGTTCCGCATCCATATCGTTGCTTGCGGTCTCCAAATGGTATGCGTCGCCCAGCGCGCGTTCAATGGAACGGATGGAGGCGGCGTCGTTGTCCACTACAAGAATGAGCTTTTTGCCTGTGCGCGCTTGTATGGTCTCGTCCAGCGCTGGAAAACCTGCGGCGTCGCCCATATAGAACTGATATCCGTCGCGTCCTCTGCCCTTCACATAATAAAGCGCTTTATCCGCTGCGAGCGCGATCTCGTCCAGCGTACCGCCGTCGCTTGGGTAGATGGCAATGCCGATGCTTGCGGACACATGCACCGCGCCTTCGTAGGTTTTGCGCAGCAGGCTGCATATCTGCTGCGCGCGCCGTTCAATCACGGCGTTATAGGGGATGTTCTGTAGGAATACGGCAAATTCATCGCCGCCGATGCGCCCAACAAGATCGCCCATGCGGAGCACGGAGCGAATGGCGGAGGCTGCCTGTAGCAGCGCTTCGTCGCCGGCGGCGTGTCCAAGCGTGTCGTTGAGGGATTTGAAATGATCCAAGTCGATATACAAAAGCGCGTGGCGTGTATCGGGCCCGCTTTGCGCTATGGCGGCGTTGGCGCGGTCGAAAAAGGTTTGGCGATTGAAAGCGCCCGTAAGGGAATCGCGTTCCGCGCGATCCTTTAACGCAAGCTCGTTGCGCTTTTCCTGATCGATATCCTGATAGAGAAGGTATAGCTTGATCTCTTTGGAATTTGGGTACTGCGTAAGCTGCGCGGTAAAGCGTACCCATCGCATTTCATGGCCTTCCATGAACAGCCGGAAATCCATGGTGCTGTTAGGCGCGCCCTCATAGAAGGCGGCAATGAGACGGTCGCGCTGCATCAGGGCGATGTATTCTTCCCGATCATCCGGATGGACGGTGTTGTTGGCGTAGAAAAGGGTACGCTCGTCGAAGCCCAAATTCGGCGGCACATCCAAGGGATCCAGCAGATGCCCCTCGTAATTGACGCGCGTATCCGTGGAAAGGTTGTATTCATAGATGGCATAAGCGCTTTCGGAAAGCATCTCTATGGATTTCCGCCATCGCCTGTAGGCAAGCTCCTTCTCAATCTGTGAGGTGACGTCGCCCGCGGAGATTACCGCCATATCCGGCTGCCCTTCGTCGTCCAGCAGCAGCGTATAATCCGCACGCACCCAGATGTAATTTTCCTTGCTGTGCCATTGAGCGCAGATTTCCATAGAACCGTTGGGTTCGCCGCGCTTGATAGCGTCGCAGAAGGCAATGAAATCCTCCATGCTCTCCGGCGCAATTTCGCCGTTGTCAATAAGCGCTTGGGGCACGTTCTTCACATAATGCGTATAGGTGGGAGAGTCGCTGGAAAAGTAATACAGCGTGCTGGTTTTGACGTTGTATCGCATGATGATGCGGTTGCTGTGCGCGAGCGCTATGCGCGCCTGCTCCCAGCCCGCGCGAAGCTCGGATGCTGTTTGCTCTGCCACACGCTTGGCGACCGTTTCGTTGGCCAAGGCATGCTCGCTCCGTTTTGCCGTATAATAGCTGAACGCGATCAGGAGAAGGGAGAGCAGCGATACGATGCCCAGCAGCAGTAATATGCTGTTTGTGGAGGCACGCACGTCGTCACTGATGACGTCGCCCGAGACGACCTCCGCGATATACCAGTCGTTTACGGCGAGGTTTTTATTGGTCAAGGGCTGGAAGAAGCAATAGAACTGCCGCCCGTTCTTGGAATAGGAAAAGTCGCCGCCGCTATTGCTTTGCAGCGCGTTCTTGATTTTGTCCAAAGAATAACCGTCGGAAAAGGTAGCGGTGCGAAGAAGATCGTCTACGGTTTTACTCCGCTCGTCAAAGCTGCTACTGTCCGAGCCGATGATGATGTTTCCGTCGGCGTCCACAACATAGGCGAAGCTTGTCTCACCGTAAGCGTCGGATATGAGAAGCTGGCGCAGGCCTTCCTGCATATAAGAGCCCGCCAACACGGATTTGACGCCCAAATTGTTTTTGATGGGTACGGCCAGCACAAAGCAGCTTTGATCATCAAATACGGACGGATCCACAAAGTCCAGCGCACGCCTGCCGTGCATGGCTTTTGTGAAATATTCCCGCTTTGCGGCGTTAAAAACCTTACCGTCGTTGGTCAAACCCTTGCCGTGGGCGTCCAATACGAAAACGCGGTCGAAGCCGGCGGCTTGCCTCACGGCGTTCATGCGCTTTTGCAGCTCGGACACGTCATAATTATCGACCCAAGCAAGCTCGTCCGCAAAGGATTCCAACACCCCGTACTTTCCTTCCAGCGTGGCGCTCATCACGCGGGCGTGGCTTTCGGAAACGGTGCGGAGCACGCTTTTCACGCGGGCGAAGGTCGTATCTTCCACTTTATCATGCGCAACGAGAACAGCAAACAATATCCCTATGATCAGGATCAAGGGAATCAGCAAACGCGAAATCAGGCCTTTGTAGTTGCGTGCCTTAAAGCGTAGCGCCATGCGGATCGTCCTTCTGCTATATATCCATAACCGGTATTTGGGAATCGTTTGTGCAATTTCCTCAATTATACCATGCGATTTTACAAACCACAACACCAGCCGCTAAAATTGGCCGTTTATACAGAATAGCGCCGTTGTATAAGGGCGAGGCATTGTGCTTTATGTAAAATCATGGTACGATAACATAAGAATGAAAGAGGAGGAATCCCTATGCGCAAACAAAAATTGACGGCACTGCTGCTCTCCGTCCTGCTTCTTTTCGCCGTAGCCGCTCCCGCGCTGGCGGCGTCTCAGGTTACGGTCACCGTGAAGTACGTTACCGGAGAGAAGAACCTGAAGATCGCCGAGCCTGAAAAGATCACGGGAACCCCGGGCGCCTATTTCCAAGTGAATCTGAAGGAAATCAGCGGCTATACCTTTGTCGGCTTTACCCACAACAAGAACAACAGCTTTATTTTTCCTGATAAGAGCATTACCATGCTTGCCCACTATGCAAAGGTAGACGGGATCACGGTCAAGTATGTGGATGAAAACGGGAATAAAATTGCGGATTCCGTGACCGTCGGCGGTCATGAAGGGCAGGTCTATACCGTCAACACGCCTTATATTGCAGGCTATTCATTTTTGCGCGTGGAGGATCCCAACAACGGCGTAATCAAAGCCAGCAACAAATCCATCAAGGTTGTTTACCGCGCGGTGAACGCGGTGACGATGCCGCCGGTCGGCCAAATGATGCACCTGCGCGTTCGGTCTGTGGATCAGGATACGGGCGCTATGCTCAATCTGATCGAAAACTCGGATAAGCCGTATGGCATCAAAATCAACATCAGCGACTACCAGCACGCGGTATCCGGCTACCAATTTACCGGCGTTACGGTGAACGGCGTTGCGGCGACGTCGACGATTGTGCCGCTGACGAAGGATACGGATATCGTTTACTATTACAAAACCAACAGCTCTTGGATACAGCCCATCGTTCATGAAGCGTCACTCGTGGTGCGCGGTGTGGACGAGAGCACCGGCCGCGTTTTCCGGGAGTTTTACAATGATGGGGTATCCTATGGCTCCGCAATGGCGCTCAATCCGCCCAGCGTAGAGGATTATTCCTACGATTACTGCACCGTTTCCGGTGCGCAAGTGATGAACAGAACCATCACGATCTATAACGATACGGTCGTTACTTACTTCTATAAGCCCCTATGGCAAGTGCCCGTCATTTATGGCGGCACGATTCCGCAAGCGGTCGCGCCGGGCCCCGTCATTGGCAGCGGCGCGATCCCCACTGCCGTCGTAGGCAAATAGTGCCGATACAAAGAAGGCCGCGTCATCGTGACGCGGCCTTTTGTAAACGCAGTTAATCGGTGCCTTTGATCAGCGTGAGCCTGTTCTGTCCGTTCAGATAGGCATAACGCATGTCGTCCATGGATTTTTTTACCATATAGATACCTAAGCCGCCGACGCCGCGAGCGTCCGCTTGCAGCGTGACGTCCGGGTCGGGCTTAGTCAGCGGATCATAAGGTACGCCGCTGTCAATAAAGGTGATTGCAGCCGCGCCCGCCGGCGTGAAGGAAAAAAGGATACGCACGTCGCCGCTTGCGGGTGCGTACGCATAGGTGGCGATGTTGACGAAGATTTCCTCAACGGCGATGGCAATCTTGATTTTCGATTTTGTGGAAAAACCGGCCGCCGTGAGTTTATCGTCGATAAACGCCTGCGCCTCATCCAAATATGCCACCTGCGCGGGGACGATCAGCTCGCCTTGCGTTTCGTCCATGCGGAGAACCTCCCTTGAAAAAGATTGCTGCTGTGGAACGATATATGTGTAGTATACGGTAATTCCGCCCGATTGTAAACAAAAGAGAACTGCGCCGCGTGCCGCGGCGCAGTTGTGTGTATGCTGTGCTTATGCGTCGATTTTGACGGTGGGGGATCCTGCGTTTTTACGGACGGACTCGATACCCTTTACGCAGGCGGCTTTTTCCTTATAACTCTCCGAAACGAGAACGATTTTGCCGTTGGTAGCTTTAAGGCGGAAGCGGTATTCCTTGCCCTTGTCACGATAGACCTCAAATTTCGGGTGCTTGACCTTTTTGCAGTCGGCTTCCGTTTGATCTTCCACTTGGGCAACAACCGCGTTTTTTGCCACGGAAGCGATTCCCTTATTGCAGGAACCCATCGTGGCATACACTTCGGAATTACCGACGATTTCGCCGTTGCCGGCCTTCAAATTGAACACGAAACCGTCCTTTGCCTTTTTAACCTCGAATTTTCCCATGCGTAAGCTCCTTTCCATGGCCTGTTAAGCTGAAATGATAAGTAAACTATAGCAGAAAAAGGCGAAAAGGGAAACAAAAAGTTATGCGTTTTCTATTGCGCGCATGAAATCCGGCAGCGTTGCGCAGCCGGAGAAGGCGTCGTTCGCTTCCGGCACAAGCAGGATGTCCTCATTCAAGGGGATAAATCCCTGCAAGGGATTCACGCAGAAATAGCTTTCCTGCTTAGCGTCAGGCCCGCGCAGAAGGAAGAAAATACAGTACGCGCCCTGCCGAAGCTCCGGAAGAGCGGATGCTCCAAGCTGCACGGCGGTAAGGGTGGCGGCATCCAGCATATCCGCCGCGTGGACGGGCACGTTGACGAAGGAGACCGCGTCCCCGTATCGCAGCGAGCCTTTGATGCTGCCGTATACCGTGACGGGAACGATGCTTGCCGGCATGCTGTGCTCCACAGTGGCGCTTCCGGATTCCTCTCGGAATTCCATATCCGAAAGTTCGGGCACCGCGTTCACGCGCCCGATAAACACTTCGGCGCAAGCGTCCATGAGCTTTGGGATATCGTGATAGTACCAAGTATCCGGCGGCGCGATGATCACATTCTGTAAAAGTGCCATATCCTCCCGGATTGCGGCGAGCGAAAGGGTGCTTTCCTCGCACTTGACCTCGTTCGTTTCTGTTTGCAGGGGATAAATAACCAAGGGCGCGGCGATCTGTCCGGCATCCGCGTCCGTATAGGTAAAGTAAGCCAAATAGGACGCTTGCAGCGTCATGGCTTCCGTTTCGCAGCAGATGATATCACCGGGCTTACCAAGACCCGCCAATACTTCGCTGATGCGAAAGTCGGTAAGGATGGCGCCGTTTTCGCCGTAGTACATGCGCGTGCATACGCCTGTGGCGATCAACTGCGCGCTGCGATAGCTTGTGCGCAGCGCGGAGAGCGCGCGGCTTTCGTCGGCAAGCGTCTCGTTGGCGGTACAGCCCGCGCATAACAAAAGGACGCAAAGCGATATGGCGATGATGCGTATGCCTTTTGGCATGGTATTCCTCCCGAAACCGAAAGTCGGTTCTACATTTCGCGGCGGCCTTCAACGGCCTTTAGCAGCGTCATTTCGTCCACATATTCCAAGTCGCCGCCGATGGGAATCCCATGGGCGATGCGCGTCACGCGTACAGCCTTGGGCTTAAGAAGCCTTGCTATGTAGGTGGCCGTCGCCTCTCCCTCCACATCCGGGTTGGTGGCAATGAGCACCTCGCGCACGCCGTCCTGCTCCACGCGCGTCAAGAGCTCCTTGATGGCGATGTCGTCAGGCCCTATGCCGTCCATGGGGGAGATGGTGCCGTGCAGTACATGGTATTTTCCTTGAAACTCCCGCATCTTTTCCATGGCGAACACGTCGCGCGCGTCCTTAACAACGCAAAGGAACGCGGAGGAGCGCCGCTTGTCGGCGCAGATGGGGCAGGGATCCTGCTCGGTATAGCTGCCGCATATGGGGCAAAAGTGAATGTTCGCCCGCGCCGTTTCTATGGCGGCGGCAAGCTCGTGCGCGTGGCTTTCCGGCATATCCAAAATATGATAAGCAAGCCGCTGCGCGCTTTTGCTGCCGATGCCGGGAAGCCGGGAGAGCTGTGCTATCAGGCTGTTGATCGCATCCATAAAAGAGGCCGTCCTTTGTAAAGGGCGCGTATCAGAACCCTAGGTTCATGCCGCCCGTGATTTTTCCCATTTCCGCGCTTACGGTTTCATCCGCCGTGCGCAGCGCTTCGTTTACGGCGCTTACCACCAGATCCTCCAGCATTTCAACATCCTCCGGATCGACGCAGGCGGGGTCGATCTTGATGGATTGCAGGGTTTTGTTGCCCAGCGCCGTTGCCGTGACCACGCCGCCGCCCACGGTCGCCGTGAACTCGCGCGTTTCCAATTCGCTTTGCAGCCTTGCCATCTCCTGCTGCATCCGCTGCGCCTTCAGCATCATTTGCTGCATGTTCGCTCCGCCCATACCGGGGAATCCGCCTTTTGCCATTTTTCTCTCCTCCGTTAATCCGTGATTTTCAACGCGTCGCCAAAAAGCGCGCGTGCACGTGCTTCCGGCGTTTCCTTCGTGTCTAGGCCGCCAAGTTCGACCGCGATCGGACAGCCCAAAAGCGCTTCGAGCTTTTCACGATTCTTTTTGACCGCGTCCACGTAGATTTCCTTTTCAAAGCGCAGCAGCACGCGATCCTTCTCTATCTCCGCCGCGGCGTTGCGAACCATGGCGAAAAGCATCATATCCGTTTTCTTGAGCGCTTCCAGCGCGGCAGCCCAGCGATCGGCGGACGGCTTGGGTATGGCGGCCTTTTGCGGCGCCGCGTCGGGCTTTGCCGGGGCGGGCGCGCTCGAAATCTGTGCTTGCGAAACCGGTGCGTCGTCCCAAGGGGGCGCGTCGTCCGGCTCGCTGTCCGGCGTTTGGCGCGGGGACGTCTGGGAAGCGGGCGGCGGGCTTGCGGGCAGGCCCTTTTGTATCCGCTGCTCCAACGCGTCCATACGCGCGGTCAAATCGTCGATGGCGCGCGCTTGATCCGGC
>JAQVRG010000112.1 GCA_028701165.1 Eubacteriales bacterium
ATCGAGTTTTTGCTCAGCGCCAACGCGGGCGAGCCTGTGAAGCCTCTGGCAAAGGTAGCTTCCGGCGGCGAGCTTTCCCGCATCATGCTGGCGTTTAAGGCGATTTTTGCGGACAGAGACGCAATGCCTACGTTGATATTCGATGAGATTGATACGGGTATCAGCGGACGGATGGCGTCCGTCGTAGGGGAGAAGATGGTAAGGATCGCCATGTCGCATCAGATACTGTGCGTTACGCATCTGCCGCAAATCGCGGCGTTGGCGGATACGCATTACATGGTGGAAAAGCAAAGCGACGGTAAGGCGACGCATACGCGCGTGCAGCGGCTGGATGACGACGGCTGCGTGCGGCGGCTTTGCGATATGATGAGCGGCGGAACAAGCTCCGCCTCGGCGCGCGAGCACGCGCGTGAGCTATTGCAGGCTTCCCGAAAGGATAAAGCGGAGATCCGCGAGGGCTGAACCCGGAATGCGGCACATATTTATCCAAGTATACATACGCGCTTATACACCCATGATAATCACTGCGGAGCGAATCCGCAGTGATTTTTTTGTGAGGTAGCGCTTTGAAGCACAAGGGACTCAAACGCATCGGCATGCTGCTGTGCATCGTGGTATCGGCTTGTAATCTGAGCGAGCCTATGCGGCTTGTGGGCGCGCTTCCGGGGGATATCTACATAACGGAAGGGGAGGAGAGCGGACTTCCCAAAGAATTGGAGGCGCCGTTTTCCTTTGCGGCCGACGTGGCGCCCGCGGACGCCAGCGTTTCGCAGCGCCTCTATGAAACCGCGCGGACGGTGGATGTAAAGCTGTTTGACCTTGTCACGGTAAAGCGCATGCAGGTGCATCAAAGGGCGCGCGTCATGCTCATGCCGGGCGGGCAGTCCATCGGCGTTGCGCTTTACATGCCGGGAGCGCTTGTGGTGGGCATGACGAGCTTTGCTGCCGTAAACGGGGAAATGGCGTCTCCCGCGCAGGAGGCGGGCCTAAAGGCGGGCGATATCATATTGGGTGTAAACGGCGAAAGGGTGAAAAACGCTGTGCATCTGGCGGTGCTTTGCACGCACGGCGGGGATACGCTGTCCTTAACGGTTCGGCGGGATGACGCCGAGTTTTGCCTGGAAGTCACGCCTGTACAGGCTGCGGAGGACGGATTTTATAAGCTCGGCGTTTGGGTGCGGGACAGTACGGCCGGGATTGGGACGATTTCATTCTATACAATGGAAACGCTGCGCTATGGCGCGCTTGGTCATCCCGTGACGGATGTGGATACGGGTTCGATGCTGCAAATCGACAACGGTGAGATATCCCTAGCGCGCGTAATCGGTATTTCCTACGGGTTACAGGGCGTGCCGGGAGAGCTTCACGGGGCGTTCGGCGGCGTGAATGAAAAGATCGGGGCGCTGCGCTCCAATACGGAATACGGTATCTTTGGAGAGCTTTACGCGCCGCTTGCACATCCGATTTACCCACAGGGGGTTCCGTTGGCCTACGCCGACGAGGTCAAGGCGGGGGACGCGCTGATCTTATCCTCCGTTGACGAAAACGGCGTGCAGGCCTTTACATGCCGCGTCAACAAATGTTTTCCGCAGGAAAGGGCGTCGGGGAAAAGCATGATCATCGAAATTACGGACGAGCGGCTGCTGTCCGCGACGGGCGGTATCGTGCAGGGCATGAGCGGGAGCCCCGTTATACAAAACGGCAAGCTGGCGGGCGTTGTGACGCACGTTTTTGTGAATGAACCCAGGCGCGGCTATTGCGTATATGCGGAATGGATGTACGAAGCGGCGTTGTCACAATGAAAAATGCTTTATTTACCTAAAAAATTTTGTTATAATTCCCTATATGAAACCAATGCGTGTATTGATCATAGACGATAATACGGATTTCGCATTACGGCTGCAACGGTGTTTTGCCGCTTCGGAACGCTTTGAAGCGCTGCCTTGCGTGGGCGCAAGCCGTGACGCGTTGCAGGCGTTTGAAGAATTGAAGCCGGATATCGCGGTATTGGATATGATCATGCCGCAAATGGACGGCATGGAGCTTTTGGGCAAGCTCCATGCAGCAAAGCTGTCGCCCGATACGATGATTTTTGCAACGACCCCCTTTTATCTTAACCCGGCAATCATCCAGCAGGCAATGGATATGGGCGTTGTGTATTTCTTTTATAAGCCCATCGATCCCAACAGCATATTTTCGCGTGTAAAAGAGACGGTACAGGCGAGACAGCGTATCTTCAGCCCGGGTGCGGGCGTTAAAAAGGCGACGTTCGATCTTAGATGCGAGACCATTGCCGTCAATTATCTGCGTGCGCTGGGCGTTCCCGCGCATCTAAAGGGCTATGGCTATATCAAAAGCGCCATACAGTACTGCGTCAGTCATGGCGGAAAAGTGCCGAGCCTTTCCACGGAGCTTTTCCCTTTGCTGGGTGAACCCAGCGGCGCTTCGTGGAAAACGGTGGATCGTGATGTGCGCACGGCGATAGAATATGCGTGGAATCACGGTAATATTGACGCGCAGCACCAGCTTTTCGGTTACACGGTCGATCGAGGAAGCGGCGCGCCCACCTGTAAGGAATTCATCGCTATGCTCAGCGAGCGCGTGATCATGCGCATGAAGCAAAAGCCGGAATAAGGGAGAAGCCTTCTGTCATATGCTTTGGCAGGAGGTTTTGCATGCCTGTTTCCTTGCATAATCAAGTCGGGTTTCTAAACATTGTCGGCAGGCATCCCTTCCGTTTTATTTTGAGCGCGTGCACGCTGGGACTGTGTATTTTATGCGGCGTTTCCAGCAGCCTTCTTTTTCACGGGCAGGCTGCGGTGCGCCTGCCGGCATGCGCCGATATGCAGCTTTGCGCCGCCGCGTTACTGCGCGCGACGCTTTGCGCAGCCGCGTGGCAAACGATGCTTGCAAGCGCGGTGTGTTATGGCAAAGAAGGCGGAAGCCGTGCAGCGGTCGCCCTTTCCGCGTTTGGTCTTGAAGGATTCGCCTACGGCTTTGCCTTGAGCGAGCTTTTGTTTTCCTACGGTGAGAAGGGCATGCCGGCGCTTTCGCTAGCAGCGGCTATTTGCGGCATGATGGGCGTCGTGTTGCGCCTGTATTGGTTTTTGCAGGAAGACGACGCACGAATGGATGCGGCCAAAAGGAAGGAACGCGGCACAAGCAAAGCGGCGTTGCGGTTTGCGGGCAGGCTTGCCGTTTTAACGTTACTGCAGGGATGCGTTATGCCGCTGCTTTTTCATTTGTTGTGTACGGATTGACGGGAAAAAGCTTCGGTGGTACGATGAAGAAAAGGCAGCGAGGTGAGGCATATGGATAGAAGAGTTATCTTGATCGTGTTAGACAGCGTAGGGATTGGCTCGCTGCCGGACGCCGCGGATTTCGGCGACGTCGGTGCGCATACGCTTGGCAATATAGATAAAGCGCGGGGGACGCTGGCGCTTCCTAACATGTATGCGCTTGGTTTAAGCCGCATCGAGG
Source organism: Eubacteriales bacterium (assembly GCA_028701165.1). Taxonomy (GTDB): domain Bacteria; phylum Bacillota; class Clostridia; order Christensenellales; family CAG-138; genus JAQVRG01. Next base: position 3,481 of record JAQVRG010000112.1, read on the forward strand.
ACGCCCGCTTGCCGGAATGGACAGGCGCTGTAAAGGGAAGCTATGGCCGCGCGGCTGAAATGACGCATGCCAAGGATACGACCTGCGGGCATTGGGAAATGATGGGCATCGTCATGCGGACGCCTTTTAAAACATATCCCAACGGTTTTCCCGAACGCATCATGAAGGAATTCGAGAGACGGATCGGACGCGGGACGCTCGGCAACTGCGTGGCGTCCGGCACGGAGATCATCCAGCGTTTGGGCGACGAGCATGTCAAAACGGGCAAGCCCATCGTGTATACGTCCGCCGACAGCGTATTTCAAATCGCGGCGCACGAGGAAGTGATTCCCCTTGAAGAGCTTTATCGGATCTGCGGCGTCGCGCGGGATATGCTTGTGGGCGACGATCTTGTGGGACGCGTGATCGCCCGACCCTTTATCAGCGCGGAAACGGGATACAAAAGGACGGAGAACCGGCGCGATTACGCTGTGCCGCCCATTGAAGAAACGGTGCTGGACGCCTTGAGCGCAAAAGGGCTTACGACGATCGGCATAGGCAAGATCGAGGATATTTTCTGCAAGCGCGGCGTGGACGTTGTAAACCATACGCGCAACAACCACGACGGTATCGAAGCTACGATCGAATATGTAACAAACGGCGAAGGACGATTTATTTTCACCAATTTGGTGGATTTTGACATGCTTTACGGACATCGCAACGATGTGGAGGGCTACGCCTCGGCGTTGGAGTATTTTGATGCGCGGCTGCCGTCAATCATGCAGGCTATGCGCCCGGAGGATCTGCTGATGATTACGGCGGATCACGGCTGCGATCCTACGCACCCGGGTACGGATCACACGCGGGAATACATCCCCCTGCTGGTATATTCGCCTTCTCTGAAGGGCGGTGTGGCGCTCGGCACGCTGCACAGCTTTGCGGACATTGGCTGCACGGCGTATGCGTATCTTACGGGCGAAGCTTGGAAAAGCGGCGCGTCCTTTTTAGAAAAATTACGCTGAAAGCTTCTTAGACCCTCTCCGTCATCGTATGAATAGGTATGACGGGGAGGGTTTTGTTGTGTGCGGAAATAAAACGGTTATCATCTTTTGCCTGTGCCTTTGCCTGCTTTTTCCCATTACGGCGCTGAGCCTGCCCGTGGAGATCGGCGGCGTGGCGGCGTGCGTGATGGATGCGGGCGGCGCTGTACTCATGGAACAGGAGGCGCAAAAGGCTGTGGATACGGCGGGGCTTATGCGTTTGCCAGCCCTGCTGTGCGTATGCGAGGCTGCGGACAGAGGGGAGTTGGAGCTTACGCAGCGTCTGCGCGTAAGCGAGGCCGCCGCCGCTGTCGGAGGCCCTACAGCATTTTTAACGACAGGGGAAGAAATACTGGCGGGCGATCTATATAAAAGCGCGGTTATGATCATGGCGGGCGACGCGATCTTCGCCTTGAGCGAAGCCGTGCTTTCCTCGGACGAAGCCTTTGTGGAAAGCGTGAACGCGAGACTGGCCGCGTTGGGCGTTGCCGGGCGATGCACGGACAGAATGGGAACTAAGACGCAGCTTTCCGCGGCGGATGTGGCGCTGCTTGGCGCGGCGCTGTCGCAAAGCGGCACGTTTTTAACCTACAGCGGCATGTATTACGATACCATCGTGCATGATTCCGGCTTGGTTACGGAGATGGCAAGCGCCAACAAGCTGTTGAAAAGCTGCTCGGGCTGCAACGGCGGCGCGACGGGATCGTCGGATACGGCGGGATATTGCGGCGTTTATATGGCGACACGGGAGGGAACGACCTATATATGTGCGGTCTTGGGAGCGGCCAACGCGAAGGAACGCGCGCAGGCGGCAAAAACGCTTCTTGAATACGCCTTTGCAACCTTTCAGACGGAACAGCTCGCGCGGCGCGGCGAGGTCATCGTTGGAGACGTTCCGGTGGAAAACGGCGTTGAGAACGCGTGCGACCTGATCGCGGCTGCGGATGTGCGCGTGGTTTTACCGCAAAACGGGGCGTATTCGGAGAAGAGCGACATACCTGTTTCTCTTACGGCGCCGGTGCGTGCGGGCGAGGTTTTGGGAAACGTCACATATCTTGATGCGGACGGCGGGATACTGGCCAAGGTAGAGCTTACGGTGCGGGAGGATATAGCGGCGTCGAGCTGGCGCGACAGGCTATCAAGAGTCGTGCGCAGCTTTCTGCATATGTAGAAAGCGTATTTAACCTTGCTCTGCGCCGTG
>JAQVRG010000113.1 GCA_028701165.1 Eubacteriales bacterium
GTGCTTGCACAGATGGAAGCCTGCGAAGTGGAGCCGTTGGAGCTGATGACCTCGGAGACCAAGCGGATCGCGTAGGGGAAATCCTCCTCGGAAGGAACCATGGGCAGCAGCGCGCGCTCAGCAAGCGCGCCATGGCCGACCTCGCGGCGGCCGGGACTGCCGACGCGCCGTACCTCGCCCACGCTATAGGGCGGCATGTTGTACTGGTGCATATAGCGCTTGAAGGATTCCTCGCCGATGCCGTCAAGGGTTTGTCCGTCGCCCATGGAGCCCAGCGTACAGATGGTAAGCGCCTGCGTTTGGCCGCGCGTAAACACAGCGGAGCCGTGCGTGCGGGGCAGTACGCCCACCTCGCACCAAATGGGACGCACCTCGTCATATTTGCGCCCATCGGGACGGATGCCGCGGTTGATGATCTTATCGCGCACGATCTCCTTGGTGATGCCGTAGAGGATGCTGTCGATATCCTTGGCGCTGTCGGGATATGCCTCGGCAAAGTGCTCGATCACTTCCGCTTTGATCTGCTCGCTTCTAGCCTCGCGCTCCTTACGCTCAAACGTATCCAGCGACCACTCTACCTTGTCGAACGCATATTCGCGCACCTTGGCCGCGAATTCCTCGTCCGGCTTATAGATGTTGACCTCGATTTTAGGCTTGCCGCACTCGGCCTGCATCTTTTCGATCAGCGCGACGATCTCCTTGATGTCCTCATGCGCAAGCAGGATCGCGTCGAGCATTTCCTTTTCGGTCAGCTCGTTTGCGCCCGCCTCCACCATCATCACGGCGTCGCGCGTGCCGGCCACGGTAAGGTTCAAGCGGCTCTTCGCGCGCTGCTCCGCGTCGGGGTTGATCACATAATCGCCGTCCACAAAGCCTACGCTCACAGCGCCCGTGGGGCCTGCAAAGGGCGCGTTGCTGATGGAGAGCGCCGCAGAGGAGCCGATCATGGCAAGCACATCCGGCTGTACGTCGGGATCGACGGAAAGCACGGTCGCAATCACCTGAATGTCGTTATAAAAGCCCTTCGGGAACAGCGGGCGCAGCGGACGGTCGATCAGACGGCACGCGAGAACCGCCTTCTCGGAGGGACGTCCCTCGCGCTTGATGAAGCCGCCGGGAATCTTGCCCACGGCATACATCTTCTCTTCAAATTCGATGGAAAGCGGGAGAAAATCCACGCCTTCACGGGCGGTTTTGGAAACCGTCGCGTTGACCATCACCACGGTATCGCCGGAGCGAACCAGCACGCTTCCGCCCGCCTGCTCGGCGTATTTACCCGTCTCTAAGGTCAGGGTACGCCCCGCCAATTCCATACTGTAAACTTTTGCTTCCTGCATCTTCATGCTCCTTCTCTATATTTCATTTCATACCATTTTAGAGTATAGTGCAATTCCGCCTGCTTGTAAAGTGGATAAGCTGGTATATTAAGCAAAAAACCGCCCTCAAAGGGCGGTTTTTAAGAATCCAATCCGTTTTATGAATTACTTACGCAGACCAAGGCGCGCAAGCAGCGTACGGTAACGCTCAATATCGGTATCCTTCAGATAATTGAGCAGCCCGCGGCGCTGACCGACCATTTTGAGAAGGCCGCGACGGGAGTGATGATCCTTCTTGTTTTCCTTCAGATGCTCGTTGAGGTGGTTGATGCGCTCGGTCAATAAAGCGACCTGCACCTCGGGGGAACCGGTGTCGCCCTCGTGCAGCGCATATTCCGCGATGATTTCCTGCTTGGTTTTCATTTTCTGAAACCCTCCTAAATGATTTTTGTTATTTCACCGTGAGCCGAGCAAAGCGTCGGAGTGCTCGCTAAACTCAGCAGGCGGATAGGAACCTGTGTATCATATCATACGGAAAAGTCTTTGTAAATAGGCAATTTCCGCAAAATTTCCATGGCACGCGCCTCGTCGGACACAAGCTGCGCACGCAGCGCGTCCGTATCCCTAAAGCGTTGCTCCTCCCTAAGATAGGATACAAAATACACTTGCATATCGCGCCCGTACGCGTCGCCATCAAAGCCGAGCAAGTGCGTTTCCACACGGGTTTCCGTGCCGCCGACCGTCGGATTGCTGCCAATGTTGGTGATGGCGGGATACAGCGCGCCGTCCAAGCGCGCATATGCGGCGTATACGCCGATTTTGGGCAAAACGAGCTGCAAGTCGCACGCGATGTTCGCCGTAGGAAAGCCCAGCGTCCTGCCGATGCGCCTTCCGCGCGCCACCGTGCCGCGCATGCTAAAATCGCGGCCAAGCATCGCGTTAGCCGCCTCCACACGCCCCGCCTCGACGCACGCCCGGATCCGCGTGGAGGATATCGGCGTGCCCTCGTAGAGACAAGGCGGCATGGTAAGCACCGCAAAGCCAAACTCCTCACCCAGCGCCGCAAGCGTTTGCACATCCCCCGCGCCCGCCGCGCCGAAGGTATAATTATAGCCCGCCGCCACCGCGCGCACGTCAAAGCGTGAAAGCAGCATTTCGATAAACGCGCGCGGGGAGAGCGCTGCATACGTCTTGGTGAATGTGTCCGTCACGACCTCGCAGCCCTGTGCGCGCAGCAGGCGTATGCGTTCTTCATCCCGCACCAAAAGCCGCGGCGCTTGCGCGAACACGCCCCGCGGGTGATTGGCGAAGGTATGTACCAACGCCGTATCGTTCTTTTCCGCCGCCTCCTTCGCCATGCGAAGCAGGGCAAGATGCCCGGCGTGCACGCCGTCGAAGGTGCCCAGCGCGATCACGGCCATGCTCATTCCCCTCCTAAAAAGGATATGTCCAAATGCAGCAGCCCGTTTTGCGCTTTCCCAACGCCTATGAACGCGTCGTCCACATACAGGCGCACCAGCCCGTCCGCCGCTTCCGTGGGAATGGAAGCGCCGTTTAGCAGGAACTTTCTGTGCTTTGGGCTAAGCGCAGGGCAAAGCGCGGGCAGCAGGGGAAGCGCCGCATCCGGCGGCGTTACGGCTTCCTGTGCACGTCCCGCTTCCATAAGCGCCGCTAGTTCCGCAAGCGTAATCGCGTCCTCGATCCGCAAAGCGCCCGCCGCTGTGCGCAGCAAAAAGGACATGTGTGCGGGAACGCCCAGCGCCATGCCGATATCCTGACAGAGCGTGCGGATATAGGTTCCCTTGGAACAGCGTATGCGCAGCATGTAACGGTTCTTTCCCGACGCGCCAAGGCTTGTAAGCGCGTAGATGTGCACGCGGCGGGTGCGGGATTCTACGGCGTTGCCCTCCCTTGTGTGCGCGTAAAGCGCTTTACCATCCACCTTAATGGCGGAATAAAGGGGCGCGGTCTGCTCGATCTCCCCTAGAAACGCGGGCAGCACAGTCCGCACCGCCGCTTCGTCCGCCGTAACGGGCGCGCTTTGGGTAACGATACCGTAGCTGTCCTGCGTATCCGTAGATATGCCAAGCGCCAGCTCGCAAACGTATTCCTTTTCCTTATCGACCAACAAATCAAAAAGCCTTGTGGCGCGCCCCAAGCATATGCCGAGAACGCCCGCGGCGCCCGGATCCAAAGTCCCCGTATGCCCCACGCGCTTCATATGCAGAATGTGCCGCACATCCGCCACCACGTCGCTTGACGTCATGCCGGGCGGCTTCAATATGTTTAGAATACCCTCTGTCACCGTTTTATAGATTCGCCAAAAGCGCGCTCGTCATCTGTACGGCGCGATCGCAAACCTCGTCTAATGTCCCGTGATCCGTATATCCGGCGGCACGCTTATGCCCGCCGCCGTTCATGCGCGCGGAAACGCTGCCCACATCCGCCGTGGTCTTGCTCCGCAGGCTCACCTTACAAACGCCCGCCGCCGCCTCGCGCACCAGTATCGCAATTTCCACCGTATCAACGTCTCGAATGTAATCGATAATGCCCTCGACATCCTCGCCCGCGGCGCCCGCGTCCGCAAAATCCTGTTTGGATATGCGGGAAAGGCCGATCCGCCCGTCGCAAAACAGCGTCGCCTGCGAAAGCGCAAGACCCAAAAGCTTGATCTTGGGAAACGGCATCGTGCGGTAGACGCAGCGCGTGATATACGCGTTGTCCGCGCCGTCCTCCAACAGCTCCGCCGCCGTATGCAGCGTTTCGGGCATGGTGTTGGCATAGGCGAAATTGCCCGTATCCGTCATGATCGCCGTATACAGGCAGGTGGCGATATCCGCGTCGATAAGGCCCATCATTTCCAGCAGGTCAAACAGAATCTCGCCCGTCGCCGCCGTATCCCATACGCAGTTATCGCCGGCGTACGCGCCGTTGGTGGCGTGATGATCGATGTTGAGCGTATGCTTCGCGTTTTCAAACAGCGCCGCCGCCGTGCCGAGCCGATCCGGTGCCGCACAGTCGATGCTGATCGCGTTTTGCGTTTGCATCGCACCCTCCGCGAGCGTGAGCGCGTCGGAAAAGGGCAAAAACGCATAGACGCGGGGCAGGGGATCCTGACAGACGATCTGTACGCGCTTGTTGAGCTTTCTAAGCGCCCCGTAGAGCGCCAGCCCCGAACCCAGCGTATCGCCGTCCGGCGATACATGGCAGATGATGGTATAATCATCGTCTGCCTGCAAGTAGGACGCGATAAAGGACAGTTCTCTCATTTCTCTTTTTCCTTTTGCAGCCCGTCCAATATCTTGGCGATATGGACGCTGTATTCGATCGAGTTATCCAGCGTAAACTTGAATTTGGGCAGCGCGCGTATCTCCATGCGCTGGCCAAGCTCGTGCGAAATAAACCCGGCGGCCTTGTTGAGGGTATCCACCGTGCCTTCGCGCACGGCGTTGTCCTCATCATAAACGCTGACCTTCGCTTTCGCCCACTTCAGGTCGTTTGTAACCTCCACGGCGGTAATCGTCGCCATGTTGGAAATGCGCGGATCCTTCATGTCACGGATGATTTCGCACAGCACGCGCTTGATCTCCTCGTTCATCCTATCGTATCTGTTGACTTCCATATTACCTTTCTACTTCCTCCATAACGAACGCTTCGATAATGTCGCCCTCGTGGATATCGTTGAAATCCTCGATGCCGACGCCGCATTCGTAGCCCTGCGCCACTTCCTTAACGTCGTCCTTAAAGCGCTTCAGGGATGAAATCTTGCCCTCGTGCACGATCACGCCGTCGCGCACAAGCCTGATCTGCGCGTTTCGCACGATCTTGCCCTCCTGCACATAGCAGCCCGCGATGGAGCCGACGCCCGTGATTCTAAAGGTGCTGCGCACCTCCAAATGCCCCAGCAGGTTCTCCTTGAAGACGGGTGCGAACATGCCCTTCATGGCCTGCGTGACCTCCTCGATCGCGTCGTAGATGATGCGGTACATCCGCATATCCACCTTCTCGCGGGCGGCGGTTTCACGCGCCGTAGCGTCGGGGCGTACGTTGAAGCCGATGATGATGGCGTTGGATGCGGAGGCGAACATAACGTCGTTGCCCGTGATCGCGCCCACGCCGCCATGGATGCACTTAACATGCACCTCGTCGTTGGAGAGCTTCTCAAGCGCCTGCTTGACAGCCTCGACGGAGCCCTGCACATCCGCTTTGACGATGAGGTTGAGGGTCTTGATCTCACCCTCCGCGATTTGGCTGAACAGATCGTCCAAGGATACCTTGGAAAGGTTCTTGAGCTGCTCCGCCTTCTGCTTATCACGGCGCTCCTCCGCCACCTGACGGGAGAGCTTATCGATCTCGGCCGCGTTCATCACGTC
>JAQVRG010000114.1 GCA_028701165.1 Eubacteriales bacterium
GGCGCAGGCGGCGGCGTATCACCGTATCGAGGACATGCTTACGGAGGCGGAGCGGGATGTTTATAAACGGGGCCGCAACGCCCACATGGGCACGGTGCCCAAGCACGCGTCCATCACGGATTACCGTACGGCTACGGGACTGGAAGCGCTGATGGGCTATCTCTATCTTGCAGGCGATGACGACAGGCTGCAAACGCTCATGCGCGCGGCCTTGTGTGAAACGGAGGAAAACGGATGAAGGAAGCGGTATTGCGCGTAAAACTGCTATGCTTTACGCCGGAGCCGGAAACGGCGGCCGCGCTGGGCGCGCGCCTTTGCTACAGCGACAGCGGCATAGAGGATCTTAGGGAGAATGTGGCGCCTAAGGCGGGGGTGCTTGTGGACAGGCTGATGGGCTACGGGCATCTTTCCCCCATCGAACACGCGAGCTTTACGTTTGGGATCGAGGGCGTATCGCGCGCTTTGCTTGCGCAGATCACGCGGCATCGAATTGCGAGTTTTTCCGTGCAGTCCCAGCGGTATGTCGCCAAGCCCGAAGGCTCGCCCGTCATCGTGCCGCCTTCTATCGCGTCGCGCGGCGCGGAGACCGTTGCGGAATACGAAAGGCAGATGGACGCGATCAACGCCTTTTACGCCTATTGGCTTGCGCAGGATATCCCCGCCGAGGACGCGCGCTTTCTTTTGCCCAACGCGGCGGAAACGCGCATGATCCTCACCATGAACGCGCGCGAGCTGCTGCACTTCTTTTCCCTGCGCTGCTGCGAGCGGGCGCAGTGGGAGATACGGCGCTTGGCTTGGGTGATGCTTGGGTTGGTAAGGCGGGAAGCGCCGGCGCTCTTTGCGGGAGCGGGCACGGCGTGCGCGCACGCCGCATGCACCGAGGGCAGAATGAGCTGCGGAAAGGCGGCGCGCGTGAGGGCGCTGGACGCGGAGCTTACGGCGCTTTGCGAAAGCCGCGCGGACGACGATACCATACGGCAGTGGGTGCTTACAAACATCGGCGGCTGTGATAATCAGAAAGAATAGGAGCAAGTATGGATTACAAACGTAACGATCGCAATCGTGACCGCGAGGGCGCGGTGACGGGCTTCAAGGACGGGCAGCCGGTATATAGGCAGCAGGGCGGACGCGGCGGCGCGAAGCGCGCGGGCGGCGAGCAGCCGTATCGCGGCGGCTATCGCAACCAAAGCGAGGACAAGCCCGCCTACGGGAAGGGTGAACGCGGCGGCTATCGCAACCAAAGCGAAGACAAACCCGCCTACGGGAAAAACGAGCGCGGCGGCGAGAGAAGCTATCGTGGCAGAGAGGCGCGTCCCTACAATCGTGATGCGCAGGGCGAAAGGCCGTACGGCGGTAAGCGCCCGTACAGGCAGGAGGAGCAGCGCGCGGCGGACAGCGTGCAGACGCGCCGCGGCTATCCGAAACGGAACGAGCGAGAAAACGAGGAACGACGGGAGCCGGAAGCCGTGCAGCCGCCTGTCATGCAGACGCTTCGTGAGGATGAGCTTCCCTATATCCTGATGGGACGCAACGCCGTGAAGGAGGCCGTAAAAAGCGGCAGAAGCATCGACCGTATCCTCGTGCAGGCGGAGCCGGACGGTTCGCTGCGCGAGATCGTGGGGCTTGCCCGCGACCGCAACGTGCAGATACGCGAGGTGGACAGAACAAAGCTCGATCAAATGTGCATGCCCTTCGGGCACGGCGGCAAAACGGGCAATCATCAGGGAATCGTAGCGCAGGTGCCGGGCGTGCAGTACTGCGAGATCGCGGATATCCTCGCGGTCGCGGCGGAACGCGGCGAGAAGCCCTTCATCGTGATACTCGACGGCATAGAAGACCCGTATAACCTCGGCTCCATCCTTCGGAGCGCCGAATGCGCGGGCGCGCACGGCGTTATTATACCCAAGCGGCGCGCGGCGGGCGTCACCTCGTCGGCCTGCAAGGCTTCGGCGGGCGCTGTGGAGTATATCAAGGTGGCGCAGGTAAGCAATCTGACGGGCGCGATCGGACGGCTGAAGGACGCGGGATTGTGGATCGTGGGCGCGGACATGCGGGGCGAACCCATGCACAAGGTTGACCTTTCGGGCGCTGTGGGCCTTGTGATAGGCTCCGAGGGCAAGGGCATCTCTAAGCTTGTAAGGGACAACTGCGATTATCTGGCGCGCATACCGATGTTTGGGAAGATCGATTCCTTGAACGCGTCTGTGGCGGCGGCGATCCTGCTGTATGAAAAGGCGAGGCGGCAGCTTGACTGAGCTTACCGCCAAAACCGACGCGGAGCTTTTAACGCTTGCACGCGCGGGGGATACGTGCGCGGAGGAGGCGCTCTACGCCCGCTACAAAAACGTGGTGCGTGTCAAAACGCACGCCTACTTTATCGTGGGCGCGGATCGGGACGATCTTTTGCAGGAGGGCATGATCGGCCTTTATAAAGCCGTGCGGGACTACAGCGCGGACTGCGGCGCGAGCTTTCGCACCTTTGCCGAGATGTGCATCCACAGGCAGATCGTGACGGCGATCAAGACCGCCACGCGCCAAAAGCATATCCCGCTCAACAGCTACATATCCCTCTATAAAAACAGCGAGGATCCGGAGCGCTCCCTTATCGATACGCTGCAGCTCACGGGCGAGGATCCGGCGGACACCTTTTTAGGCAAAGAGCGCGCGCGGCACATGGAAGCGCTGCTGCAAACGGCGCTTTCGGATTTTGAATAGCAGGTGCTTGCCCTGTATATGGACGGGTGCTCCTACGCGCAGGCGGCGGCGCGCTTGGGGAGAAGCGCAAAGGCTGTGGACAACGCCCTACAGCGCATCAAAAAGAAGATGGCGCAGATGCAGAGCGGCGATTGACGGTGCGCGGCGCGTTTGCCATACGGCGCGCCGTGTGTTAGGATGGTATGGAAAAACAAACGTGCGAGGCGGCTTATGGGACGCAACAAGTATAGGGTCGCGCGGCGATCCATTTGGTATGTTTTACGCATACTCTTAACGCTGGTGGCGCTCATCACGCTCATACTGGGCGTGTTTGTGACGGGGCTTTATACGAGCAACGTCTATATCATTTTGCAAGACGGCATGGCAAAGCGCGCCGACTGCATCCTTTGCGAGGGTTCCCTGTGGGAGCTTTCGGAGTATTTTACGGACGATTTTCTCCTTACGGACGAGGCGCTCACCAAGCACGCATACGCGGATTTTACCGTATCCTCCTACGATTATCGCGTGGAGGTGTCAAAGCTTCTCGTGCTGCCATGGGAAAAGGAGGCGACGGTGCGGGTGGTGCAAAAGCTTGCCTCCATCGCCGCAACGCCCAACGAGAAAGGGGAGAACATACTGCCGCCAGCGCTGCCGGAATGGCCGACTACGCGCTGCGACGTGCAATTTGTGCGTAAAAACGGCCGCTGGTACATCAACAGCCTAACGGTGCTGGAGACCAATCCGCAGGAATCCCCTCTGCCCACGCCGGACTTATCGCTGGCTGCGAATAATGAATAATTGAAAATAACATGATGCTTTCGTTTCTTCCGGACTTTCCCGTTGTTTTAGCGCCCATGGCGGGGGTGACAGACCTCCCCTATCGCGGTTTGTGCCGTGAGCTGGGGTGTGATTTCACCTACACGGAAATGGTGAGCGCCAAAGGGCTTGCTTTCGGTAACGAGAATACCGGAAAGCTATTGGAAACGGCGGAAGCGGAGCGCCCTTGCGGCGCGCAGCTTTTCGGGAGCGATCCCAAGATACTCGCGGATACCGCGCGGCGGCTTTGCGAAGCCTACCAAGGGAAACTGGCGCTGATCGATCTCAACATGGGCTGCCCCGCTCAGAAGATCGTGAAGAACGGCGAGGGCAGCGCGCTGATGCTGCAACCCAAGCTTGCCGGGGAGATCGTGCGCGCGGTGAGTCGCGCGTCGAGCCTTCCCGTAACGGTCAAATTCCGCAAGGGCTTTGACGCGGCACACGAAAACGCCGTGGGCTTTGCCGAGGTGCTCGCGGACAACGGCGCGGCGATGCTGACCGTGCACGGCCGCACCCGCGAACAGCTCTACGCCGGACGCGCGGATTACGAGGTGATCGCGGCGGTCAAGGCGGCCGTAAGCGTACCGGTGCTGGGCAACGGCGACATCTTTTCGGGCGCGGACGCGTTGCGCATGCGTGCCGAAACGGGCTGCGACGGCGTGATGGTCGCGCGCGGCGCGCAGGGGAATCCCTTCATTTTCCGGGAGATCAAGGCGGCGCTTGCGGGGGCGCTTTACACGCCGCCCACCGAACGGGAGCGCTTAGCGATGGCGGCGGAGCACGCCAAACGCATGTGCGCATATGCCGGCGATTACGGCGTTATCCAAATGCGCAAGCATATGGCGTGGTATGTCAAGGGCATGCGCGGCGCGGCGGTTTTCCGCACGGCGGTCAACGAATGCGTAACGCTTCAAGAGCTTCTCGGCCTTGTTGCGGCGTTCGCGCGTGAATTGTGTTGACAAAGCCGCATGCGCTAAATATAATAAGAACGCTATTTTAAAAGACAATAGGAGGCACAGCGGTATGGCGGAAGTTCGTTTGACTGCGGAGGGCATCAAGAAATACGAGGAGCGTTTGGAATACCTCAAGACCACCGGCCGGCTTGAGATCGCCGAGCAGATCAAGATCGCGCGTTCCTTCGGCGACCTTTCCGAAAATGCCGAATATGACGCGGCAAAGCTGGAGCAGGCGCGCATCGAGTATGAGATCGTGGAGATCGAGGCGCTGCTCAAGGACGCGGTGCTCATCGACGAGGATAATATCGATACCAAGACGGTCAACGTCGGCGCCACCGTTAAGGTGCACAATATGGATACGGATGCGGACATGGAGTTCCAGATCGTAGGCAGCGCCGAGTCCGATCCTTACAAAAACCGCATTTCCAACGAATCCCCCGTGGGCAAGGCGCTGCTTGGCCACAAGAAGGGCGATAAGGTGGACGTCACCACCCCCGGCGGCATGCTCAAGCTCAAGGTGCTTTCCATCGGCAGATAAAGAATCGTAAGGGTATCTCTGCACTTTGCAGCGGCTGTGAACGCGGTGAACGGTTGCAAAGTGAAAGCATCGGCAAAGGACGGATGACCTTTGCCGATACACGGAGCGTCCTCCAAAGCGGGCGCTTTTGTTAAACGAAGGGCGAAAGGAACGCGTTATGGAAGAAACCACCAACAATCCCGCTGTACAGGAGCAGCACGAAATGACGCAGGCGGAGCTTTCCGAGCTGCTGCAGATCCGCCGCGATAAGCTTGCGGCCTTGCAGCAGGCGGGCTGCGATCCCTACGAGATCGTCAAGTACGATCAAGAGCTTTACAGCGCGGAGATTACCGAGAATTACGAGCGCTACGAAGGGCAGCGCGTGAGCGTCGCGGGGCGCATGATGTCCAAGCGCGTTATGGGTAAAGCGAGCTTTGCGCATCTGCTCGACTATAAAGGAGACATTCAGATTTACGTCAAGCGGGACGATGTGGGCGAAGAAGCCTACGCCGCCTTCAAAACCATGGATATCGGCGACATACTCGGCGTGACGGGGCTTGTTTTCAAGACCAAAACAGGCGAGATCAGCGTACACTGCGATTCCGTGACGCTGCTTTCCAAGTCGCTTCGTCCGCTGCCCGAAAAATTCCACGGCCTTAAGGACCCGGAGCTTCGCTACC
>JAQVRG010000115.1 GCA_028701165.1 Eubacteriales bacterium
GAGCAGACCGCCGTCCGGTCGCTTTTGCAGCGCCAGCTTCCCGTTTGCGCACAGCAAAAACACCGTGCGCTCTTCTTCGCGCCGCGCCTTTTTCGGCTTGCGCACAGGCAGCGCCGTCTGCGTCCCCGCCGCGTGTCCTTCGCAGGACGCCCGCACGGGGCAGGCGGCGCAGCGCGGGCTTCGCGGCGTGCAAACGCAAGCGCCAAGCTCCATAAGCGCCTGCGTAAACGTCCCCGCCGCGTCCGGCGGATAGATCGCGCGCAGCTGCTCGTCAAAGCTTCTACGCACCGCCGGCGCGTCGATCGCCTGATGGCAGTCCGTCAGGCGCGCCATGATGCGAAGTACATTACCGTCTACAGCGGGCGTCGCTTCGCCAAAGCAGATCGAGCAGACCGCCCCCGCCGTATACTCCCCGACCCCCGCAAGCGCCCGAATGCTTGCATAGTCCGCAGGGAAAACGCCGCCGTGTTCCGCCATCACCGTTTTCGCGGCCTTCTGTAGATTCCGGGCGCGCCGATAATAGCCCAAGCCTTCCCAAAGCTTCATCAACCGTTCCTCCGGGCAGTCCGCAAGCGCGCGAACATCCGGCAGCGCTTGCAAAAACCGCTCGTAATACCCCCGCACGGCCTCCACGCGGGTCTGCTGGAGCATGATCTCGCTCACCCATACATGGTAAGGCTCCCGATCCCGCCGCCAAGGCAGCGCGCGGGCGTTATGCCCGTACCATGCAAGAAGGGGCGGCACGATATCCGCCAGTTGGTTTTTTCTTTGCTTTTCCACCATGCTATTGTAACATATCCGCCTGTTCACCCGCGCGGAATTATGGTAGAATATTTTTGACAAAATTGGACATCACTAATAAAAAAGGAGACGGGATATATGTCTGTCATCACCATCACGGAACAAAACTTCGAGCAGGAGGTTCTGCAAGCGGACAAGCCGGTGCTCGTGGATTTCTGGGCTCCTTGGTGCGGCCCCTGCCGCATGGTAGGCCCCTTTGTGGAGCAGATCGCCGGCGAGCGCGGCGATATCAAGGTAGGCAAGGTCAACGTGGACGAAGAACCTGCGCTTGCGGCGCAATTTGGCATCATGAGCATCCCCATGCTGATGGTGTTCAAGGACGGCGCGCTTTACAACAAGGCGCTTGGCGCGCAGCCGAAAAGCAAGATACTGGAGCTTCTCAACTGATCGGCAAATCGCGTTTTGCATAGCGCGGAGGGTTTCTTCCCTTCGCGCTTTCCTTATCCTTATGGCCGGCAAGATCTTTTCCTTTTATATAGACAGAGTTTACGGTTCTTTCGCAATATCGCCGCGTTTTTCACTTATTAACGAATACATATATAGGTATTTTCTATATTTCACCGTCAATATCCATACGATTTCCAATTTGCTTTTTGCTATCGCCCCTTTTACTATGGTGGTAGAAATCGTTACGGAGGTATCGTCATGTCATTTTTGAAAAAACATTGGCAAGTCATTCTCACGGGTTTGGTCGTAGGCGCTTTCGCGGTAGCGCTCAGCGCGCTTGGCAATCCGGCAAACATGGGCTTCTGCATCGCGTGCTTCCTTCGGGATATCGCGGGCGGCGTCGGCCTTCATCGCGCCGAAGTGGTGCAGTATGTCCGTCCCGAGATCATCGGCCTTGTGCTGGGCGCCATGATCGCGGCTCTCATCGGCAAAGAATTCAAGCCCACCGGCGGCAGTTCTCCTATGACGCGCTTCGTCCTTGGTTTTGGCGTTATGGTCGGCGCGCTGATGTTCCTTGGCTGCCCGCTTCGTATGGTCATCCGCCTCGGCGGCGGCGATTTGAACGCGGTATTCGGCCTCGTCGGCTTTGCCGCAGGCATCCTGCTGGGCGTGGCGGCTCTGAACAAGGGCTTCTCCCTCAAGCGCAGCTATGCTATGCCCGCGCTTGAGGGGTATGCTACGCCCGCGATCAGCATTGCGCTGCTTGTGGCGCTCGTATGCTTCCCCGCGCTGCTCTTCTTTAGCGAAAAAGGCCCCGGCTCCATGCGCGCGCCTTTGCTGTTCGCGCTTGCGGCGGGTCTGATCGTCGGCGCTTTGGCGCAGCGCTCCCGCCTGTGCATGGTCGGCGGCATCCGTGACGCGGCCATGTTTAAGGACTACCATCTGCTGCTGGGCTTTGCCGCGATCCTCGTTGCCGTGCTTATCCGCAACCTCGCGCTGGGCAAATTCACCCTCTCCATGGCAAAGCAGCCCGTTGCGCACACCGACGGCCTTTGGAACGCGCTCGGCATGCTGCTTGTGGGCTTTGCAAGCGTTCTCTTGGGCGGCTGCCCCCTGCGCCAGCTCATCCTCGCCGGCAGCGGCAGCGCCGACAGCGGCGTCGCGGTGATCGGCATGACGGTTGGCGCGGCCTTCTGCCACAACTTCAAGCTGGCCTCCTCCGCCGACGGCCCCACCCCCAACGGTAAGATCGCCGTCATCCTCTTCCTCGTCATCACCGCTGTCATTGCGGTATGCAACCTGCAAAAAGAAAAGGAGTAACGCATATGAAGCACATCGACGCGATCGGTCTTTCCTGTCCTCAGCCCGTGCTGCTGTGCAAAAAGGCGCTTGCCGCTTCTCCCGAGGGGATCGAGATCGAGGTGGATAACACCACCGCCTGCGGCAACGTAACGCGCTTTGCCGAAAATCTGGGCTACAAGGTAACGGTCAAGGAAGCGGACGGCACATATCTCCTTGCCATCGCCAAGGCCTAGACTGTATAATACGGGTATGGAATACATAGCGACTTTTCATACCCATTTTGCAGCGCAGGCTTTCGCAAGAAAGCTTGGCAAAGAATCCATTGAGGCGCGCATGATGCCTGTGCCGCGTTGTTTGAGCGCGAGCTGCGGCACATGCGTCGCCTTTTCCTATGCGGGCGATTTTCGTTCCCTGCTCGTGCGGGATACGCAAGCCGTCTACGCGGTGGAAAACAATGCGTACACGCAAGAATACGCCGATGAGGAAAACTTATGACGCAGAATGAAAGCATCCATCTGACCCAGATGACGACCTGCGGCGGGTGAGCTGCCAAAACAGGGCCGGGCGTCCTGCACGACATGCTTTCCAACCTCCCGCGCGCCACAGACCCCGCTCTTTTGGTGGGGTTTGGTACGGATGACGACGCCGCCGCCTTCAAGGTGTCCGATACGCAGGCGCTTTTGCAGACCGTGGATTTCTTCCCGCCCATGGTGGACGACCCGTACACCTTCGGCGCGATTGCGGCTGCAAACGCGTTAAGCGACATCTATGCCATGGGCGGCACGCCCAAGCTTGCCTTGAATCTTTTCGCTTTTCCCTCGGATAAGCTGCCACCCGCCGCCGCGAACGCCATCCTCAAAGGCGGCGCGGATAAGGTGCTCGAAGCGGGCGCGCTTCTGTGCGGCGGTCACACCATAGAGGATAAGGAGCCCAAATACGGGCTGTGCGTGACCGGCTTTGTGCATCCGGACAAGCTGCTTCGGAACGATACCGCCAAGGTTGGCGACGCGCTGATCTTAACAAAGCCCCTCGGCTCCGGCATCCTTACCACCGCCGCCAAGGCGGAGATGCTCGAAAGCGCGGATTACGACGACATGGTAACCGTGATGACGACGCTTAACGCCGCCGCGCAGCGCGCCATGCAGGGCTTTACGGTGCATGCCTGCACGGACGTCACGGGCTTTGCGCTTCTTGGCCACGCGTCTGAAATGGCAACCGGCAGTCTCGTTACGATTACATTGCGCGCCGACGCGGTTCCCGTTATGGATGCGGCGCTCCGCTTTGCCGCCATGGGGCTTGTCCCCGGCGGGGCGTATCGCAACCGCGATCATTTCGGCTGTTCCATTGCGATAGAGGAAGGCGTAGACCGCGCGCTGCAAGACGTTTTGTTCGATCCGCAAACCTCGGGCGGCCTGCTCATCAGCGTCCCCGAGGCGGACGCCGCCGCGCTGCTTGCGGCGCTTCGCAAGTCCTCGCCTTGGCCGCGTATCATCGGGCGCGTAGAGCCCTTTGACGGTATGGCCGTACGCGTATGCAACATCTAATTCTCCTTATCCCCCGCGCCGCCTGCAAGCATACCATCCTCGCAGACGGCGCGTCTTTTTACCTCAACGGCTAATTTGCCGCCATTGCTCCGCAATTTTTCCGTATGGGTTGCATGCAGCCGTAGTTTTGCCTATAATTGTATATATTGATGGATTTATTTACATATATCGTATCCTTATGCCCATTCCCGCAACAACAAGCCGCGGAAAGGAAGCTTGCATGAACAAAAGGCGAAATTTGATCGCGTTGCTGATCGTAACCCTCCTGCTCAGCGGCGTCATCCTCTCCTATATGGTGGGCACTGCGCGCACGCGCGATAACGCGCGCAAACGTGCCGAAACCATTCTCCTTGACAGCGCACGGGATCAGGTATCCGCCATGGCGGTCGCCATAGACGGACAATTCCGCCTTTTGGAAACCGCCGCCGCAAGCTTTAGCAATCTTGGCTGCACGGAAGACGAAATCATCACGCAGCTTGCTTCCATCGAATCGAAATCCGACTTTTCCGCGATCCGCTTCGCCAGCGGCGACGGCACGATGCTTGCGGACGCTCAAAACGACAATATCGCGGACAGAGCTTATTTCCAAGCCGCTATGGCGGGAAAACGCGGTATGGAGGACGTCCTTCGCAAAAACACCTATGTGCCAGCCATAGCCTTCGCCGTCCCGTATTACACAAACGGCCGCGTCGCGGGCGCGATCTGCGGGCTTTTCAACATTGAAGATCTCAGCGCCATCTTTACCTCGCAGTCCTACGGCGGCGAGGGCTATTCCATGATCGTGGACGCGCAGGGCGACGTGATCCTCAATAATAACCCCGGCGCAGCCGCGAAGGGCGGCCGCCTTTCCTTCCGTACGGACGGCGTATTCAGCGGCGACGCCACCTATGCACAATTCGCCGCCGCCATGCAGCGAAGAGAGACCGGCACCGTGACCTATGCCTTCGAGGGCGAAAGCCGTGTCGCCGCCTTCGTGCCCTTTTCGGGCAGCGGCATACCCGAAAACGACTGGTATGTGCTCAACGCCGTACCCACAGCCGCCTTTAAAAGCGAGGAAGCCGCCGAGCGCTACAACTCCGTTTTGCAAACCTCTATCGTGTTGGTTTTCTGCGTTTTCTCCGCCATCCTGCTGCTGCAAATGATCAGGGAGCGCAACAAGGAGCTTGCGCGTGAGGCGGAGGAGCTGCGCTTGCGGGACGAACGCTTCCGCGTTTCCGCCGCGCAAAGCGGACGCAACGTATTCACCTATTCTATTCCCCGCGACTGCATCGATATGGAAACAGCGGATTTTAGCAGGCTGCCGTTCGAAGCGCACATGGAAAACGCCGTCTCCTCGATATTGAAACGCGGCGCTGTTTCGCCCGTTTACGAAAAGGATTTCCGCGCCTTCTTTGATCGTATCCGGCAGGGAGCGTCCGATCTTGCCGTGGACGTGCCCCTGATTGAGCGCTCCAACCGTCCCTGCTGGTATCGTTTCAACGCAACAACGCTCTTTTCGGCAAACGGCGATCCCCGCGCCGCCGTCATTTCCTGCTTTGACTGCACGCAGCAGCGC
>JAQVRG010000116.1 GCA_028701165.1 Eubacteriales bacterium
GGCATAACGTCCGAAGCCCAAGGCATCGCAGCGCATATCCCGGCAGCTTACAAAAACGCCTTGCACAGCGTTTTCCATATACGCTGTCAGTTCGGCTTTGAGCCTCTCCTCCCACACCTTGAAAATCTGATCCGACTGCGACATGTGGATTTCGCAGGTCAGCGGTATCGAAACCAGCGCATACGGCGTTTCGGAAAGGCGTATGTCCGTTGCAGGCTTCTTCTCCTGCGTAATATGGATGGAAAAAATTTCGCCCGCGCTATCGGTAAAGTTGATATACGCCTTATGCAGCTCACCGCGCGCCATGAGCAGGTATTTGGTTTCTTCGCCGTTCAATACGCCCGTCATGTATATGCCGTCAAACAGCGCCGAACCCATAATGTACGAGCGCATGCCGCCCTGCCGCGCCACGCCCTCCGTGCTGCCTTCCTCTTTCTGCTTTTCCGTTTCCTTCTGCTTCTCCGTGTCCTTCTGCTTTTCCGCCTTGTCGCCTGTCGTTTCTTCCTGAATGGCCTTATCGATAGCCCCCAGCGCCACGACCGGATCGAAGCGCTTCGTCGTAACGGCTTCATAAAACAACGCGTGATTGATGATCGGGGATATGCCCTCGGCGCGGTTGTTGTACTCCACGCTGTTTTGTATTTGCGTCAGGCTTGGGCTGCTTTGGGTGTTCAGCCCTTTTTGAAACTCCGACGCGGAGCCGAGAATCACAAAGTATTTCACAGAATGGCGCATTTTCAAGGCGGACTGTGAAAGCTACAAAAGCTCCCGCATGCCGCCCTCTCTCGCCACCTCATCCGAAAAAAAGACCGCATCCGTACGCGAGAAATTCAATTCATAAGGGAAGCCCGCCACCATCGTGGTCACCGCCTCAAAAAGCGTATCCCCTTCGGTGCCGATCAGCATGCCCGCCTGCTGATCGCCGGAAGCGGACATATCGCTGGCGGATACCTGCTGCATCAAAAAGGAGTACGCGTATTTTTTACCCTTCCCTTTATCCAAGCCTATGGACTGCACATAGCCGTATCGATTGACCGGCTTGCTCTCCAAGCACCCGCACAAGGGCAGCAGCATAACGATCACGCACGTCAACGCACATTTACGCATCATGTCGTCCGACAGCTCCCTTCCTTTTCTCCTTGCAGAGTTGCAACACAAAGGACAGCGCGACGGGCGGCAGGATTGTAAGCCCGCCGTAATGGCTTATCCAACCCTGCACCCCCTCAAAAAGCTTAAAAAGCGCTTCGCGCCGCAGCAACAATATGCAGCTTAGCAAAACCGTGCCCGTTATCAGGGCGGGGCGGATATTTCTTCCTCCCGTAGCCTTACAGAAAAGATAAGCGAAGCCGTAAAGAAGATACGCGCCGCCGGGAACCGCCCCCATGAGCCAAATAAACACGCTGACTTTATCCTGCCGAAGGTAATAGCCGTTGGAGAGCAGATTCATATTGATCCGGAACAAAGGCATATTCATGTTCGTAAGCTGTTCGGCCGTAAACACAAGCCCGAGCGCAAGCTGCACAAGCATTACCAGCACAAAGGCGATAGTGCCCGCCAAGATGATCGTCGATTTTACTGGTTTTTCCCCTTGCAAAGCGTCCGTAAAGGATAGGGTCAAAAGGATGACCGGCAGCATCTGTACAAAGCAGCGCAAGCACAGCATCAATATCCCGCCGGCGGTATCACCCGGGAAAGGATATAACCTGTAAAGCCGATATCCTTCAATGGGCAAAAGCAGCGTGATCAGCAGCGTGAAGCCGACCAGCGGCGCCACGCATTTTCCCGTGCGGGCAATGCGCTCCAAGCCGCCCCACGCGATATAGGCGACCGCGAGCATGACCCAAAAAATGATGGCGCCATACCGGCTCGTCGGGAAAACATAACCGTGCAGATCACTCAAAAAATGATTGAACAAACTGGCGCATTGCCATAACAGCGCCGCCGCGACCGCAAGCAGCGACGTCCCGCCCAATATACGCCCCAGCGCCCCGCGATACAGCGCGGTAAGATCGTGCGCGCCCGTGCGCGACATGCACCACCGCACGCCAAGTCCCGCCAGCACGGACAGCGCAATACCGGTGGGCATCCAAATATACGTGGTATTTCCTTTTTCGTATGCGATCAAGGTATGCAGGGAGAAAATACAGATCGAAGCCATCGCCTGCACAAGTATACATACGCTCTCCTGCCGCCCGATACGTCCTTCCAGCATCTTCATAGGCGCTCATTTCCCTTGTACGGTATTGGTATAATCCGTGGCGCGGTGATGCTGTTTAATGACGCCGCGGCGAATCAAGGGCCCTTTTGCAAAGGTTTTAGGCGAAAAAGGCGTCAAAAACGGAACGCCGTAGGATTTGACGGTAGCCGTATACCCAATGATGATCAATAGGGCGACAGTCAAAGCAAGCAGCCCCCCAAGCCAAGCCGCGATAACAAAAAGAAGGCGCAAATAGGAGGTGGATATCTGCAGCTGATAATCGGGTATGCAAAAATTGCCAAGGCCTGAAAGCGCAACGATGGTCAAGAGAACGGCGCTCGCCATATTGGCGGCGATCGCCGCCTGCCCCAGCACCAAACCGCCTATGATGCCGATCGCCTGTCCTATACTGCCGGGAACGCGCAAACCCGCCTCGCGGATCAGCTGGAATACCAGCAGCAAAAACACCATTTCCGCGCCGATGGAGGAATACACCATGCGGCGGGAATAGATAATGGTATTCAACGCTTCCGAAGATAACAGCCCTTGGTGATGCAGCGCAAGCGCAATGAAGTAGCCGGGCAGGATCAAGGAAACAAACGCCCCAAGAAAGCGTACAAAGCGCACAAGCGTACCCTGCGGGGCGCGCATATAGTCATCCTCGGCGCTGCTCATCAATGCAAAAAGCGTGGTCGGCATAATGTTTACAAAAGGACTTCCTTCCAAAAGCACAACAATATACCCCTGCATGATATACGCCGCCGCCCGGTCCGGCCGTTCCGTAGAGAGTACCTGCGGAAACAGCGAGATCTTGCGCCGCTCTGTAATCTGCTCCATCGTGCCGATACAGAGCATCGCGTCCGTATCGATGGCGGCAAGGCGCTTTTTCACTTCCGCAAGCAGCGTTTGGTTCGCAATGCTTTCACGGTAGGCAATCGCCGTTTTTATATTGTTCTGCGCGCCGGCGTTTCGCAGCTGGCAAACGAAATCCTCTGTGCGGATCAGTCTGCGCAGCAGCGTAATGTTCGTGCGCAGGTTCTCCGAGAATCCCTCCTGCGGCCCACGCACCACCTTCTCATTCTGCGCCACATCCACGCCCCTGTGCTCATACCCGCGCACGTCCAATACAGCCGCTTGCGCGGCGCCATCCAAAAAGACCGCGCATTTACCGCACAATACGCTTTCTCTTACCTTATCCCAATCCGCCTCTGCAACCGCATCGCCGACCGCAAAGATGTTTTCCAGCGCATAAGCGAGCATATCCGGCGTTTTTTCAGGCAGTACGGCGTGCATGGCGTCGTGCAGTACAAAATCGTTTACAATCCTTTCATTGACCATACCCGTCATATAGACGCACAGCGCGTTCACACGACCGCCAAGTATAAAGCGCCGCAGAATAAGATCGGGGTTGATATCGCTGCGAAAATCGCCGCGCGCGAGCTTCTCGCACGCCGCGATCCGATCCGGCACCTTTCGCTTATCCTCTTTTTTCGCGGATTGTCTCGCGCGCCGTAAATCGCCGAAGAAATGCGGCATACCCGTCTCCGTTTCCAGCAATTCAAAGGGCGCGGGGCGATTTCCAAATCCCAGCATATCAAAAAGCCGATCCCAAAAACGCATAGCATTTCCTCTTTCCTCATATCTTGGGCACAGTATCTGCAATACGATCCCCAAATATGCAAAAGCGTCCCGCCTAATTGCGAGACGCTTTATAAAAAGCAGCTTCTATTTTCCGCTTTTATACGCGGATTGCACGCACGCCTGATGCCGTGGGCAGGGCTTGCTGGTTTCGTGTACCTTCGAGTTTTTGAGATGCACGCAAAAATGTCCGTCAAAATTGTTGCTTCGCGTCGGGTTGGACATATGCGGCATGGTGTGCATGCTTGCGGCCACCGTCTTTCCGCCGTAGGTCACCCATATCGCACGCCGGTTCCACGACCATTTCCCGCCGGAAATACGCTTCATCACCACAGTATCCGCCGCCGTGATCGGCTCGCAGTCCGCGTGATACCAGCCGCCAAAGCGCCGCGCGCGGAAACTCAAGCCGGTTTTAACGTCCGTTATCGTAAAGCGCGCGCCCTTATTGAGCCATTCCGAGCCGCCCTTAAACCAATCCAGCAGTACGACGGTTCCTTTCAGCTTGGTCAGATTCGCCGTTTCCTTCTTCAGCTTGTTCGCACTGTCGTAAATCGCGTTGAGCGTCTTAGGGCCTGCTATGCCGTCGGCGGCCTCCATCCCCATCGCCTTTTGAAAATCCAGCACCGCCGCGCGCGTATTCGCGCCGTAGGTTCCCGTAATGTTGGCTTTCGTAATAAATCCGCGATCGTAAAGCTCCTGTTGCAGCTTCTTAACCTCGGCTCCCTCCATACCCATTTCAAGCCTGCTTCCGCCGGCCGCCGTGGTGGATTCGGTCATGGTAAGATATGTCCTGTGGATATAGCCCGGCTGCTCATTCGCAACCGCAAAATACCATTCGCCGATGATCGCCTTGACCTTAACGCCTTGTCCAGCATACAGTTTCGTGACTACATAAGCGTCCTGCCCCGGCCCGCCGCGCAGCGTCGCGCCGTCCGTCTGCACATACGCGCCGCGGCTGCCGGAGGCGTTGACGAAAAGATAATCCTTAGATATATAGCCAACGTCGTCATCATACAGAATACGATACCAACCGCTTTCGTTGGATATCACTGTAAGCTCCGTGCCCAAGGCAACCTTCGCTAAAACCTCCGCCTCACGATCGGGCAAAGCGCGTACATTTACGCCGTCGGCCGTTACAATGCCGGTCTGCGCCTCCCGCGCGAAGGAATTTTGGCTAAACAGAGTCAAAGCCGCCAGCATCAAAAGCAGGCCGCTTTTCAGCTTTCGTCGCATGCTATCCCTTCCTTCTCCCGTAATAACGCGCCAAGACGGCAAAGGTCTTCCCGCAGCACGTCGGATAACGCCGGATTATAGATCACGCTCGCAGGATGGTACAGGGGAAAGAGCGTATATGATCGCCCCTCTATTTGCACATCGTAAGCTCGCCCGTGCCGCTCGCCGATCCCCACACAGGTATCCTGTTTTGCAAGGCACATCAGCGCGCACAGCGGCGTGTTGCCAAGCGTTGCGATAAGCGGCGGCCTGATCATTTCGATCTCCGCCCGCAATAGCGGCAGCCCCGCTCGCCATTCCGCCCTTCCCGGCGTGCGGTTGCTCACGCGCCCATCCCGTACGTTCGTAGGCCTAAATTTGACCGCGTTTGTTATGAATATTTCGTCTCGCCCGATCCCCGCCG
>JAQVRG010000117.1 GCA_028701165.1 Eubacteriales bacterium
CGAAAACGCGATGATGACGAGCATCGCAATGCAGCTCCAATCGGAGGGAAAGGTGACGACGCAGATCAAGCTGCAAAGCGCGAACTTCATCCAAGGCTTCAGCTTTTCGCTGCGCTCGAGCTGCAAAAACACGAGCGCCCACGCGTAGGGCCATATCACGCTGGTCTGGTTGAATATGCCTGTTTTAAAGGGCACAAAGGGAATCCCAAAGCAGAAATTGTACGCAAAGTGCGAAAGGATCGCAAGCAAAAACAGCCGCAGCGTGTACTTTTTCACGTCGCGCGTGTAGTAGAAGCCCTCCGCCACAAGAAAGCACATGATGGGCGCCGTCAGCCGCCCGACGGCGTGCGGCACGAGCAGCCACGCGCTGCCGTCGTAACCGGGCGCGAGCACGGAGGTCAAATGATCGATGGTCATGGCGATGATGGCGATGACCTTGAGCGCGTTGCCGCTAAGCCCGCGGGCTTTTTCCACCGCAGGCGGCGCTTGCGATTCCAGTAATTCCATAGAAGGGATACCTCTTTTCCTTGGGTTTTGATCGGCGTAAGCATACCCCGCGCGCCGCGCGGGCGCAAGCGCCTTTCGGGCAGGTTGCATAAATACCTCCCCAGCCTGCAAAAATCCGGCGGTGAAATGCGGAAACGCAAAAACGGCCCGGAACACCGTCCAAGCCGCTTTTTTGTGCATATCGCCGTTACTGCGCAGCCTTGAAAAGGATCATATCCTTGGAAAAGCTGCCCAGCGTAAGGTACTTTCCATCCGCAGAAAGGTACAGCCTGCTGGTTTTAAAGTCTTGTGGTACCGCAACCTGCTCTGCCGTCCATTGCGCGCCGCCGTCCTGCGTTTTCAGACACCACACAAGCGTGCCCTCGCCGGGTACGATGCCCGTAAACACAAGTGTACCGTTCTGTTCATCTGTAAAGGCGATATCGGCGACCGCCGCGCTGAATTTATACAATCCCGGTTCGTTCTTCTCGTCCACCACCTTATAATCGGCCATGCCAACATCCTTTACGTCCCATGTGGCGCCACCGTCGTGCGTGGTAAGAAACAAACCGTTGCGCGAGAAGATGTAGCCGTCCGCAGGCGTCCGAAGGGACAGCGCGGCGATACCCTTCGCCTCCTCCGGAAGCGTCATGGGCGTCCACGTCATGCCGCCGTCGGCCGTTGACGCGCATTTTCCCGTCGTACAAGCCCAGCCTGTAATTTCATCGATAAAATCAAGGTTGGAGACCGAACCGCCCAAGGGAAGATCCGTTACGGCGCTATAGGTCTTTCCGCCATCCTTGCTTACGCGGATCTGGCTGCCGTTTCCGCCGTTCCACACAAGGTTCTCATCCACGATATCGATGCTGAACCGGCACATGGACATGTTTTCGGATCGCGGCCACGTTTTTCCGCCGTCGGTTGTATAATGCGTTTCTCCTGTACGTCCTGCGGTGATACCGAAGCTTTCGTTTAAAAAGCCCTCAATGTTCACGTCATAATCCGAAGCGCTGCCGGTTACATAGACCCAGCTTCCCGACGCTTCCGCCGTTTCCGGCGCTTCTTCGGGCAGGCTTTCAGCCTGCGCAGGTTCGGCGCTCTCTATCGGCGCGCTTTGTTCCGCGGCGCTTGGCGGCGCTTCGTTTTGCGCCGGTTCGCTCGGCGCGGCAGCGCTTTGTGCTGCGACGCAGCCGAAAAGCATGATAGCGCAAAGAAGGAGCGCAAGCACGCAGCATAGACGTTTTCTGTTCATGGTATCCTTATGACCTCCGCTGTATTTATGTTTTATGGGAATTCTATCTAATCAAAATTTTGCATGAGGACGCCGGCATCGCCCAATCCGTAAGGATCGTATGATAGAACACACAGAATGCTTTTTACCATAATACACCAGTATGAGGCGCATGCCAACCGTGAAATTGTGCCGTTTACCGCGCGACGTTCATCGCGGCGTTCAGCGCGGCGGAAGCACAAATTCCGTGTTCGACGAAAGCGCCGCGATATTGTATAATACTCCTATATTAAACATAATCATCATATTTTTAGGGAGGTTCATAAACAAATGGAACACGTTGAAAGATTTTATCAAGCGGTCAAGAACGAGATGGCCGCCACCCTTGCAACGTCCGCGGACGGCGTTGTGACCATGCGCCTTATAAGCCCCGTGGAATACGACGGCGCGGTCCTTCTTTTTACGGACGCAAGCTCCAATAAGTATGCGCAGCTTAAGCAAAACCCCCGCTGCTGCCTATCCGTCGGCGGCTTCTTCCTGCAGGCGGAGGCGGAATTCTTCGGCCCCACCATGCTGGACAAAAACGCCGCCATGCGCGAGGTTTATGACGCTAAGTTCCCGGGCGCGTTCGCGGAGGGCATCGCCTTTGGCGGCCGAAACGCAGAATTCATCCTTCTGCGTCCGATCAAGCTCAGCGGCTGGGCGTTTTTGGACGACATACCGACGGCGGACGGCATCCCCAACCTGCCGTTTGAGATCACAATGGATACGCGGAACTAAGCGGAGGTATAACCATGCTTAGATGCGCGTGGTGCGAGGATAACGGGATCATGCAGCGCTATCACGACGAGGAATGGGGTATTCCCGTCCACGACGACAGGAAGCAGTTTGAATTCCTGATGCTCGAGGTGATGCAGTGCGGCCTGAATTGGCGGATGATGCTCCAAAAACGCGCGGTTTTCAACGCCTGCTTTGACGGCTTCGACTTTGAGAAGATCGCGGCTTATACGGACGAGGACGTAGCGCGCATCCTGCAAGCGGAGGGCATGATCAAATCGCCGCGAAAGATCAGCGCCATCATCCATAACGCGCGGCTTTTCATGACGCTGCGCGAGGAATACGGCTCCTTTGACGAGTACCTGTGGCGCTATGCGGGGCATAAAACGATCCTCTACCGCGGGCATGAGCGCGGCCGCATCCCCGCGAAGAACCACCTTTCCGACACGATCAGCAAGGATCTTAAAAAGCGGGGCTTCAAATATCTCGGCTCCGTCACCGTGTATTCGCATCTGCAGGCATGCGGGATCATCAACGATCATCACAAGGACTGCTTTATGTATCCCCTCATACTGCAAAATTACCCGACGGTGCGAAAAATCAGCCAAGACGAGGCGTAACGCCGCGTTTATAAGGACAGTCATGGAGAAAGAGCAGATCGACCGCAGCATCGACTACATACTGGAGCATTTTGACGAAGGCCTTACCGTCGGCGACGTGGCGGCGCATTTTCATTTTTCGGAGGCGTATTTTAACCGCAGCTTCAAAGCGATCACCGGCAAAAGCGTCTACGCGTTTATTCTGCGCCTAAAAATGGATCAAAGCGCCGTGGATCTCAAGCTGCAAAGGGAGAAGCCCGTCACCGAGGTGGGGCTTGATTACGGCTACAGCGCCACCAATTACAGCACGGCCTTCAAAAAGCATCACAGGCTGTCCCCGGTGCAGTTCCGCGAGGCCGCAGGCGTAAACGCCATGACCAGCCCCTTTTATCCGCAGGGGCGGCGCGGGTTCGACAGCTTTGCGCGCTATGACAGCATGATCTTTCTGCGCGAGCTTGGCGACCTGCCCGTGGTCTATGAACGGGTGGTCGGCAGCTATATCGAGCTTAAGCAGCGTTGGCCGCGCTTCATTGCGGCGCACCGCCGGTATTGTAACGCAAGCACGCTGTATATCGAGCGCTTCTACGACGATCCCGCCGTTACCGACCCGGCGAACTGCATCTACGATATCTGCCTAAGTACAGCCGACGCGGACGCTTCGGCCAACACGGCCGTGATCCCGGGCGGGAAATACGCGGTCTACCATTATCAGGGGCGGATCGAGGATATTTTCTGCGCCGTGCAAGGCGTATTCTGCGTATGGCTTCCCCAAAGCGGCTGCGTGATGGACAAGCGCTACGGTCTGAACATCTACCGCGAAATGGATTTTAGCAGCCCCACAGTCAGCTTTGATCTTTGCATCCCCCTTCGATAGAGCAGAAATTCAGAAGCCGCGCCGCGTTTTTTCGGGTATCATGACGTTGCTGGACAAAAAAGCGCCGGCAAAATCTGTTTACCGAAAGGATAGAAAACGTATGTTTAGTATGCGAAAGATACAGGAGCAGGTCATCTATGACGCCGTAAAGGAAGCGGGCGGCGAAAAGGCCGCGAGCGAGATCGTATTTGGCAAAGAAGAAAGCGCGCGCAGCGAATCCGATCCCGCATGGGTTCAATCCACAATGTGCAGGCTGGAGGAAGCCTTCGACGGCGAGACCGTCAAAAGGATCCGCATGCGCTGCCAATGCGGCTATGGAATGGATGAAAAGCTGGCTCTCTTACAGGAGCTTATGCAAACAGCCACCAGCATGGAGACGCTGGCCGGCTCCGAAAAGGCGCGTGCCGCCGGACTCTCCTGCAAGGACGGGCAGCTCTATTTACAGTTTGCCTTTTGCCCCTGCCCCATGCTCGCCGAGGTGCGGCGGTTGGAATCCATGACATGGTGCGCGTGCAGCGCGGGTTACAGCAAGGTGCTGTTTGAAAAGGCTTTTGGCTGCGAAGTGGACGTGACCATGCTCAAAAGCATCAAATGCGGCGACGATATATGCCTAATGAAGATCCTTCCCAAAGAAAACATCTGGAAATGAAGCGGCTGCCGCGCGGCGCTCAGCGCTTTTTCACGCCGGAAACGATGTATTTTTCATCATCGGACAGCACAACGTCCACGTTAAACCGCGCCGCCATGAGCGCTGCAAGCTCTTCCTCGCGCATAAGTCCGATGGACACGCGCCCCGCCGCGCCAGCGTGATGCTTATCCAATGCGGCGCGGCTCATGCCGTGCGCTACGGTCAGCCTGCCTTCTTCGGTAAGCTTATCCGCAAGGGATTCGATCAGTCGCTTAGGCACGGGAAAATGCGGAAACGCGTTATACACAACGCAGCGGTCGAAGCGGCGCGCCAGCGCAAGCTCCTCGATATCCCCGGCGATCAGCGTAACGCGCGGATCGGCCGAAACGGCTTTTTTTCGGGCGTACTCGATCATCACCGGCGAAATGTCCACGCCTGTAACGCTTTTGACGTCCCGCTTCAGATAATCGGGGAACAGCACGCCGGTTCCGCAGGCGACGTCCAGCACGGTAACGCCCGCCTCGATCCCCGCGCTGTCAAGAATCTTATCGATTACCTCGTCGTTACGGATCAAATGCGCGTCCCACGAGGGCGCAAGTTCGTCAAAGAAAGCCGTTACATCCCGCTTGTTCATCCGCCGCGTCTCCTCGCAAGTTTCTCGCGCGCCCATCGCGCGCACGCTAAGTATAGATGATAGCACAGTTCCGCGCGCAAATCCATTCTTTTAGCAACGGACGCGGCAACTGCCTGCGGTGCTATGCAAAAATGGGGGCGGAGCGGCAAACGCCGCTCCGCCCTCCGGTTTAAGAGAATATTCCGCGCCGCGTCACACCATGCGCTCAGCGTGACCAAGC
>JAQVRG010000118.1 GCA_028701165.1 Eubacteriales bacterium
ATACTGATCGCCGTCATCATGTGGATCGTATTGAGCAAAACCACCTTTGGCTATGAGCTCAAGGCCTGCGGGTACAACCGCAACGCGAGCATCTACGCGGGCATCAACGCCAAGCGCAACATCGTGCTTTCCATGGTGATCGCGGGCGCTTTGGCCGGGGTTGGCGGCGGTATTTATTACTTGAGCGGCACGGCGCAGTTCACGCTTGTAAAATCCCTGCTGGGTATGGGCTTTAACGGTATCCCCGTAGCGCTGCTTGCAAGCTCCAATCCGATCGGCACCATTTTCAGCGCGCTCTTTATCTCCTACATACAGGTTGGCGGCGACGCCATGCAGCCGGAATTCGCCAAAGAAATGATCGATATCATCATTGCGGTTATCATCTATCTTTCCGCATTCGCGCTGCTGATGCGCGGCTTGATAGGCAAGCTGATCCATCCCGATACGGGAAACGTGAACGAAGACGATGCTGTAACCGCCGCGTCCGATTCTGCCGACGCTGACGAGGAGGAGATTGTATCATGAAAATACTGGCTGATATTTTAAGCGCAACGATCATTTTCGCCGTTCCCCTGCTGCTTGTAGCTTTAGGCGGCATGTTTTCCGAAAGAAGCGGCGTGATTAACATCGCTTTAGAGGGTATCATGATCGTCGGCGCGCTTTGCAGCTGCCTGATGCTTCGCCTGTTTGACAGCATGGGTCTTGGCGCATCTTCACCGCAGCTTGCCATGTTCCTAGCCATCCTTGTAGCCGCCGCTTCAGGCGCTGTCTTTTCGCTATTGCTGGCCTTCGCCTCCATCAACCTTAAAGCGGATCAAACGATCGGCGGTACGGCGCTCAATATGCTCGCGCCCGCCTTCGCTATCGTATTGACATGGTCGATCCAAGGACAAGGGCAAACCACGATCCTGATCCCCAAATGGACGCGCATCACGCAGGCGACCTTGGGCATCGTGGAAAAGGACACTTTTTTCCAAAACCTCATTTTTAAGAATTTCTATCTTACGACGATCTTCGCTTTTATACTTTTGATCGCGGCAAGCATACTGCTGTATAAAACGAAGTTCGGCCTGCGCCTGCGTGCTTGCGGCGAGCATCCGCAAGCAGCGGATTCCGTAGGCATCAACGTATACAGGATGCGCTACGCGGGCGTATTCATTTCC
The DNA here is from genome assembly GCA_028701165.1 of Eubacteriales bacterium. Lineage (GTDB taxonomy): Bacteria > Bacillota > Clostridia > Christensenellales > CAG-138 > JAQVRG01. Next base: position 1,164 of record JAQVRG010000118.1, read on the forward strand.
GGCGTTTTAGGCGGTATCGGCGGTTTGGCGTATACCATCGCCGCGGGCGCGGGATTCCAGTCCTCCGTCGCAGGCTACGGCTTCCTTGCCTTAGCCGTTATGATCTTCGGCAACTGGAAGCCCTTGAACATACTGGGCGCGTCCCTATTCTTCGCACTCTTTAAAATAATCGGCTCGTACAGCGGCAGCATCCCCTTCCTCCCCAGCTTCTCGAACATAAGCTCCAGCGAGTATATTTACCTTATTCTGCCCTATATCGTGACCATGATCATTTTGATACTGACGTCTAAGAAGTCCAGAGCGCCCAAAGCGGAGGGCATACCCTACGATAAGGGCTCACGGTAAGAAAGGAAGCGGCTATGGCAAAGCTTTATTTCCGTTATGGCGCCATGAGTTCAAGCAAAACCGCGAACGCCATCATGGTCAAATACAATTACAATGAACGCAGCCAAAACGCGCTGCTTGTCAAACCGCGCATTGACACACGCGACGGAGAGCATGTCATTTGCTCCCGCAGCGGCCTTAGCGATAGCTGCGTTTTGTTTGACGAGATCGATGTGGAAGCCGTCAAATCGCATGTGTATGACTGTATCATCGTGGACGAGGCGCAATTCCTTCACAAGAAAGATATCGAGCTGCTGACGGATTTTGTGGACGTTTATAACGTTCCCGTAATCTGCTATGGCCTTCGCACGGACTTTCAAGGCAATTTCTTTGAAGGAAGCCTCTACCTTATGGCATGGGCGGATACCATTGAGGAGATCAAAACCATTTGCTGGTGCGGCAGAAAAGCCATCTGCAACGCACGCTTAGATGGACAAGGCGGCATCACGAAGATCGGCGAGCAGGTTGTGCTCGGCGCGGACGATACCTATATCGGGCTTTGCCGAAAGCATTGGAAAATGGGCGACCCGGGTCCGAATCACCGCAAAAAGGATCGTGTATGAGGATCTATGTGGCAAGCGGGTTGGAAAACCGCGAACGCGCTGCTGCGCTGATCCGCCATATCGAGGAATGCGGTCATTCCATAACCTATGATTGGACCAAACATGGCGACGTGCGTAACAAGGGCGAAGACGTCATGCGCGCTACGGCAGCTAATGAAGTGGAAGGCGTAAAATCAGCAGAGCTTTTGATCGTTTTGCTGCCCGGCGGAAAGGGCACGCATACGGAGCTTGGAATCGCGTTAGCCGCGAATGACCGCAAGCGCATATGGCTGTGGTCTAATGCACCGGGCGTTTTCGGCGGCGGCGACGCTACCTGCGTGTTTTATCATCATCCTTCCATCGAGCATCTATCCTGTTCCTTTGCGTCCCTTCAAGAAAAACTGCGCGACCTATAAATAGGTATAGAAAATCAAGAATCCGGCTTGCATTATGCAGGCCGGATTCTTTGTGCGATATGCTTATTCGCCAAGCAAATTCTTAAAAAATCCCGCGACGTTATTGACGAGCTTCGTTACCTTCCCCGCAAATTCCTTTGCGTCCTGCACAAACTCACCCGCTTTTTCCGTCGCAACATCCAATGTATTTTTGATCTCCCCCGCCTTTTCCACGGTCTCGCTCAAATCCACCAGCTTTTTCCTAAGCTCTCTTGCGTCCAACCGTTCCATGCTTCTGCAAAGCTTCAGTAATTGCTGCCGTTGTCCTTCCGTGAGGGCTACGTTGTATTGCTTCGCCAATATGTCAATCTGCTCCAATACCTGCGCATCCGTCATGTTGACCGTTTGATCCAGAATCGTCTTCAGTTCATTGATAAGACCCGTCGCCTCGTCGCTGCCAACGTATTCGGCCAGTTGGCCGGTAACGATCAGTTCCTCGGCGCCTACCTGTTTGGCAAGCTCCGGCAGGGCGTTTCCGGATACGGATTCATAAGCCTTATATACGCCTGTTAACGCGGCTGTGCCCGATACCACATGCGGCGCGCTTACCATCACGCGCGCATCTTGAATACCGGCTGTCGTCAAGGCGTTTTTATACATTTGCGGCGTGCAGTAGTTTATGTTGTTGGTCAGCACCGTAAGGCCGGTACCGGGCTCCATAATTTCAATGAATGCGCAGGATAAAGCGACCGAACCGATCTTGCTTTCATCCACCAAGCCGTGAAGATAGGCGCGCTCATCCGCATTGGTTACAGTCAGTTCGACGACCTCGCCCTGTTTAACGCCAAAATCCTTATAGATCTGCTCCTTCTCCGCCTGTGTGATATCCGCGGCGATCACAACGCGCTTATCGCCCGCCGTGACCGCGTAGGCCGTCATACAGAAAGAAAAGCAAAGCGCTATGATCAGTAAACATGATATTGTAGTTTTCCACCGTGACATTCCGCGTTCCTCCGCTCTCCGTTTTCGTTACGAGTATAGCACATCCGCGCAAGTAAACTGTTGCCGTATTGTTAATAAATGCCGTATAGGCTGTAAATAAAACTGGCGCGCATGGCTACCAACGCCATACGCGCCAACAAATACCACAATCGAACGCTATTCCCCCAGCCTTTCCAAAATGCTGCGCGCAACGCTCAAGCCGTTCGCGGAGGCTTGTTGCAGCCCGCGCGTTACCGAGGCGCCGTCGCCTATGGCGCGAAGCCCCTTTATGCTGGTCTCGAAGCCCGTATCCAACACGACTTTATTGGAGTAAAACTTGACCTCCACACCGTAAAGCAGCGTTTCGTCGCTGGCAATGCCCGGTGTGACCTTGTCAAGCGCCATCAGCATCTCCTCGATATCCACCATGATGCGGTGCGGAAACACCAGCGACAGATCGCCCGGAACGGCGTCCTTCAACGTAGGTATGATATTATTGCGGCACATGCGTTCCTCCGTCGTTCTCCTGCCGCGCCTGAAATCGCCGAAGGTTTGCACCATAATGCGTCCGTCGCAAAGCATATTGGAAAGCTCCGCGATCTTCTTGCCGTATTGGATAGGCGTTTTAAAGGGCTTTGTGAAGTTCTTGGACACAAGGATCGCAAAATTTGTATTCTGCGTTTTATAATCCGCCGACTTATACGCGTGCCCATTGACGACAGCCAAGCCGTTATCGTAATATTCCGTCGCCACCTCGCCGCTCGGGTTTGTGCAGAAGGTGCGCACCTTATCGTCAAAGGTCGGCGTATAATAGATCAGCTTCGCTTCATAAAGATTTTTGTTAAGGAACGCCATAACCTCGTCCCGCACCTCTACGCGCACACCGATATCGACCGTGCCGACCTTTGTTTCGATGCTGTGCGCCTCGCAAACCTCCTTAAACCACGCCGCGCCTTCCCTGCCAACAGCGGATACGATCTCGTCTGCGTAAAAGGTATCCTGCTCCGTTACAACGGCGCGCGCATGCCCGTCCTCAATGATGATATCCTTGACCATGGTATTAAAGAGGATCTCGACGCCGTTATCCAGCAGATGCGTTTGCAGCTTCTGATAGATTTTGTAGCCTTCCTCTGTGCCCAAATGACGGATCGGACAGTCAATCAGCTTCAAATTGGCGTTGATAGCCTTGCGGCGTATTTCCGTCAACGCCTCAATATTGTCCATCCCGTAAACGTTTTTATCCGCGCCGAAGCTCAGGTAGATCGCGTCCGATTCCCGTATCAGCTCCAAAGCCTTCTCATAGCCCAGCATTTCCGGCAAGTTGCCGCCCACGTCCGGCGATAGCGAAAGCTTCCCGTCGGAAAACGCGCCCGCGCCCGCAAAGCCGGTCGTGATGGAGCACGGCTGGCAGCCGACGCATTTTTTAGTAACGCGCTTGGGGCAGCTGCGCGCTTCGATAGAGCGCCCCTTTTCGATCATAAGCACGCGCGTTTGCGGCCTTTGCCGTTTGAGCTCATAGGCGCAGAAAATACCGGAAGGCCCCGCGCCGATAATGATGACGTCGTATTGTTTACTCATACTGTTCCTTACTATACTTGGCCTTACGGATGCGGCAAACCCGCCCTGTAAGCTGCCATAATATCTTTGAAAATCTCGCCGTTTGACGGCGGCGTCCATGTGATGGCATTGGCGCCCGCTTCGATCGTTTCCAATATCGTCTCGTCCGTAGGGCCACCTGTCGCAATGATGGGGAATTCCGGAACATGCCTGCGTATCAAGCGCACAAGCTCCGGCGTCTGCGCTGCTGCGGAAACGTTGAAGATATCCGTCCCCGCCGCAATGCGCTCCATTACGTCAAAATCCGAATTGACGACCGAAACGATCACCGGAATATCCACGCGATCCGCCACGTCCTTAACGACTTCATTGGATGTGGGCGCGTTTAATACCACGCCAGCGGCGCCTTGCATTTCCGCAAACA
>JAQVRG010000119.1 GCA_028701165.1 Eubacteriales bacterium
ACAAAACCATACTCGAAGCCCTAGGCAAAAATCCTGCCGATTTTACGCTGCGCCCCGCCGATAACGATGTGGAATGCGCGCGCGCCGCCGTGAAAGCCGTAAAGGATGGCGAGGCTGACTTTTTGATGAAGGGGCTTTTGGGCACAGCCGATCTCATGCGCGCCGTGATCGACAAGGAGACCGGGCTGCGCACGGATAAGCTGATCAGCCATGTGATGCTTTATGAGGTGGACAGCTATCCCAAGATGCTCGCCCTTACCGACGGCGGCATGAACACCTTCCCCGACGTTACCAAGAAAGCGGACATATTGGAAAACGCCGCGGCTGTTTTAAAGGCGCTGGGCTATGCCTCCATCAACGCCGCCTGCATCTGCGGGGCGGAGGTCGTCAACCCCAAAATACAATCCACCGTGGACGCGGCCGACCTATCCAATATGAAGGAACGCTGGGCGCCCTATCACATGAACGTGTTCGGCCCCGTAGCGCTCGATCTTGCCATCAGCGCCGCCTCCTGCAAGCATAAGCGCTACGAAGCGCCCGGCGCTGGCGACGCCGATATATTACTCGTACCCACCTATGAGGTAGGCAACGGCATTGGTAAGGCCATGACCTATTTTGCCGCGGGGCGTTCCGCAGGTATCATCGTGGGCGCCAAGGTACCCATCGTGCTGGTGTCCCGCGCGGACTCCGCCGATTCCAAGCTCGCGTCCATCGCGCTTGGAAAGCTGGTCGCCGCCAACATGGCGTAACACTTAAAAAGAAATAGAGCAAACGACAGGAGGAATCATTATGGTATCCAAGCAAATGTATGCGCTGGGCAGCAACCGTTCCTGCATCCGTGAGATCTTCGAGTTCGGCTTGAAACGCGCGGCCGAGGTGGGTGCGCAGAACGTGTATGATTACAGCTTAGGCAATCCCAGCGTGCCCGCCCCCAAGGAAGTGGACGACGCGATCCGCGAGGCGCTCGCCACCCTCTCGCCCATCGAGGCGCACGGCTACACCAGCGCGCCCGGCCGCAACGACACACGGGACGCCATCGCCGAAAACCTCAACAAGCGCTTCGGCACGCAGTTTTCCCGCAAGAATCTCTACATCACCTGCGGGGCGGCGGCCTCCTTGGTTTCCACCCTTCGCGCGCTCACCGTGGATGAAAATACGGAATTTATCGCCTTTGCGCCTTATTTTCCCGAATACAATGTGTTCGCCGCCACCGGCGGCGGCAAGCTCGTCGTGATCCCGCCGGATATTCCGCATTTTCAGATCGATTTTGCGGCGCTGGAAAAAGCCGTCAATCCGAACACGCAGGGCGTGATCGTCAACTCCCCCAACAATCCTTCCGGCGTTGTCTATACCGAGGCGACGATCCAAAAGCTAGCCGAGGTGCTAAATGCCAAGCAGAAGGAATTCGGCCACCCCATCTATCTCATCACGGATGAACCCTACCGTGAGCTGCTGTATGACGACATGAAGCTGCCGTTTGTGACGAAATACTATGCAAACACCATCGTTTGCTATTCCTACAGCAAATCCCTCTCTCTGCCCGGCGAACGTATCGGCTATGTGCTCATACCGGATGAGGCTGCGGATTCCGAAGCCGTCTATGCGGCGATCGCGGGCGCCGCGCGCATCTCTGGCTATGTTTGCGCGCCCTCTCTGATGCAGCACGTCATCGCGCGCTGCGCGGACGTAACGCCCGATCTCGCGCCCTATATCCGCAACCGCGACCTGCTTTTAAGCGAGCTTACCCGAATGGGCTATAACTGCGCAAAGCCCTCCGGTGCGTTCTATCTGTTCGTGGAGGCGCCCGGCGGCGACGCGGAAGCTTTCTGCGCAGCCGCGCAGAAATACGACCTGCTGCTCGTTCCCGGCACCGGCTTTGGCTGCCCCACCTATATGCGCATAAGCTACTGCGTGGACTATGAGATGATCAAGCGTTCGCTCCCCGCCTTTGAAAAGGCCATCGCCGCATTCAAATAAGTACTGCAAAAAAAGAGCAGGCGCGCATCGCGTTCCTGCTCTTTTTGCTTGTGCGCTTATTCCTTTCGCATAAACAGTATGCCCAGCGTCCCCGGGCCGCAATGTCCGCTTATCGTACAGCCCGCGTCGGTAAGCAGCACCTCGTCAAAGTGCATGATGGACGCGATCACTTCGCGCGCGTACGCCGGAAGCGCCGGATCGATCTTGCTGTAGGTGATGAAAATACGGTGCGGGTCGATATCCTCGCGTCCTTGCAGCCGGTCTATGATATAGTCGTGCAGGCAGCGTTTGAGCGTGCCCTTATACTTTTTCCCCACGCCCATCCTGCCGTCCTTGACCTCGATGCAGGGCTTGAGCGAAAGCAGATTCGCGCCCAGCGCCGCCACGGCCGAACAGCGCCCGCCCTTATGGAGGTAGGTCAGCGTATCGACAACAAAGCTCGCCTCCACCCTGCCCGCGGCGCTGCGCAGCTCCTCCGCGATTTTCTCAGCCGGCGTCCCCCGCCGCGCAAGCTCGCGCGCCATGAGAACAAGAAGCCCCGTGCCCGTGGATAAATTCCGCGAATCCACCACATAGACGTTATCGCCAACTTCCTTCGCGGCGATGCAGGCGCTTTGGTAGCAGGCGGACATATCCGCGCTGATATCCACATGGATCACGTCCCGCCCCAGCGCGCGCTGCGCGCTGAAGACAGAAAGGTAATCCGCCACAGCCACCGCCGCCGTTTTGGGCAGCTCGCCCGTGCGCGCCACATAGGAAAACATAGCCTCCGGCGACGTATTCACGCCATCGCGGTACGTTTTCTCGCCCATCGTTATATACAGCGGAAGTAAAGAAACGTCAAACGTCTCCAGCAACTCCGGCGACAGGTCGCAGGTGCTGTCAGCACTGATGAAAATGTCGTTTGTATTGCTCATACTGGATTTATTTTACACGAGTTCCACCCGTTTGTATACGCTTTTTGTGTTTTCTCACGAGAAATATGCTATAATGAATGTGTTTACATCTTACCAATTTGAAAAGGAGCACACGCTATGTCGAAATCAAAAGTTTACTTCACCGATATGCGAACCACATTCCAAGAAAATCTTCCGCAAAAGCTGCGTCGTTTGATCGATGCGGCAGGCCTTGGCACCTTGGATTTCAATAAGAAGTACGTCGCCATCAAGATACACTTTGGCGAGCCGGGCAATTTGGCTTACCTGCGCCCGCAATACGCGCGCGTACTGGTCGATTATATCAAGGAGCGCGGCGGCCGTCCCTTCCTCACAGACTGCAACACGCTCTATGTGGGCGGGCGCAGCAATGGGCTGGATCATTTGGATTCCGCCTTCGATAACGGCTACCAGCCCTCCATCACCCACTGCAACGCCATCATTGCCGACGGCATCAAGGGTTTGGACGAAGCCTCGATCCCGCTCGATTGCCCCATCGTAAAGGAGGCAAAAATCGGCAGAGCGCTGGCGGACGCGGACATCGTGATCAGCCTGACCCACGCCAAGGGGCATGAACAGGCGGGCTTTGGCGGCGCGCTCAAAAATCTCGGCATGGGCGGCGGCTCCCGCGCGGGCAAGTACGAAATGCACTCCTCCGGCAAGCCGGAGGTGGATCAGCGCCTCTGCATCGGCTGCGGCATGTGCGCAAAATACTGTGCGCAGAGCGCCATCACCATACAAAACAAAAAGGCGACCGTATCGCAGTCTCTCTGCGCGGGCTGCGGCCGCTGCATCGGCGTATGTCCCCGCAACGCCATCCATTCCACCTTTAACGAAAGCGAGGCCATGCTCAACAAAAAGATCGCTGAGTATGCTTACGCCGTCGTTAAAGATAAGCCCCACTTCCATGTGAGCTTGGCGATCGATATTTCGCCCTACTGCGACTGCCATGCGGAAAACGACGCGCCGATCGTACCCAACGTCGGCATGTTCGCCTCCTTCGACCCCGTCGCCATCGACGCGGCCAGCGCCGACGCCATCAACCGCCAGCCCATCAACCCCGGCACGCTGCTAAGCGAAATGAAGCACGACCACGACAACTACTTCGCGGACGTATTTCCCAACACCGTTTGGCATGTGCAGGTGGAGCACGGTCAGGCGATCGGCTTAGGCAGTATGGACTATGAGCTGGTCAAAATCTAACGATTGTGCGCGTGTGAAAGGTTTTTCATGGAATGTTTTCATTTCCAGCCCTCTTTGGGCTTGTTCGCGCGCGCATAAAGTGATAGAATAACATGATTTTATATGGGCGTATTGGTTACGTTTAGTCGATTGCGCCCGTCACACGGAAGGAATTGGAAAGCTCATGGGCCTTTTGGAATTCAATGACGTAGGTATCGACCTCGGTACCGCCAGCGTCTTGGTATATGTCAAAGGAAAGGGCATCGTGCTGCGCGAGCCCTCGGTGGTCGCTGTAGAAAAGCTGACCGGCCGCATCCTTGCTATCGGCGAGGACGCCCGGAAGATGCTGGGCAGGACGCCGGGCAACATCGTAGCGCTCCGTCCCTTACGCGACGGCGTTATTTCCAATTATGACATTACGGAAAGACTGCTGCATCATTTCCTGAAAAAGGTTTCGGGCACGCATGTGTTCTTTAAGCCCCGCGTGGTCGTTTGCGTCCCCTCCGGCGTTACGGAGGTGGAAAAGCGTTCCGTAATCGACGCGACGGAAGAAGCGGGCGCGCGGCACACCTATTTGATCGAGGAGCCCATCGCCGCGGCCATAGGCGCCGGTATCGACATCTCCGCGCCGCGCGGCTCCATGATCTTGGATATCGGCGGCGGCACGAGCGACGTAGCCATCCTTTCTCTGGGCGGCGCGGTGCTCTCCTCCTCCATCAAGGTCGCGGGCGACAAGTTTGACGAATCCATCGTGCGCTATATGCGCAAAAAGCACAATCTGCTCATCGGTGAGCGCACAGCGGAGGAAATGAAGATCCGCATAGGCTCCGCTTATCCCCGCAAGGAGCAGCTCTTTATCGACGTTAAGGGACGCAACCTGATCTCCGGCCTGCCGCAGGCGATCGTGGTCGCCTCCAACGAGATGATCGACGCTTTGGAGGAGCCGCTGCAATCCATTTTGGAGTGCGTGCGCACCATGTTTGAAAGCACGCCGCCGGAGTTGGCCAGCGATATCACCGAAAGCGGCATTTGTCTGACGGGCGGCGGCGCGCTGCTCTTTGGTATGGATCGTTTCATTGCGGAGCATACCAAGGTGCCCTGCTACATTGCCGAAGACCCCGTATCCTGCGTGGCGATCGGCACGGGTAAGGTGCTCGAGAATATCGATAAATTCTCAAGCGGCGCCATCTACGATTACAAACGCGGCGATTATTTCGAAATCACACAGTAACGCTTCGCTTTCGCCCCGGCGCACACGCGCCGGGGCGATTTTTCCGTTTGCAATGGTTCGCATACGCC
>JAQVRG010000120.1 GCA_028701165.1 Eubacteriales bacterium
GCTCCGGTTATGAGGAGGCCGCGGCGCAGGGCTTTTTCGCGGGCGTGAACGCCGCATTGTATTGTAAGGGCGAGCCGCCCTTCCTTTTGAGCCGATCCGACGCGTACATAGGGGTGCTGGTGGACGATCTAGCGACCAAGGGCACCAACGAGCCGTACCGCATGATGACCTCGCGCGCGGAGTACAGGCTGCTATTAAGGCAGGACAACGCGGATCTAAGGCTTACGGAGCGCGCGCGGCGGCTTGGGCTTATCACGGACGCGCGTTACGACAAGCTTTGCCGCAAGCGCGCGGACATCGAAAGGGCGCAAAAGGCGCTCCCCCGCGTCGTATCGCCCGATGAGGCGATGGCAAAATTCTTGGAAGCAAAGGGCGAGGCGCTGCCCTCTAAGCCTGTGCCCGTCGGCGACCTTCTGAAGCGGCGGAGCGTGGGATATACCGATCTATTGATGCTCTACGATCTACCCGAGATCGCGCCGGAGGCTGTGGAGCAGGCGGAGATCATGGCACGCTATGACGGCTACATCCAAAAGCAGCGCGCGCAGGTGGAAAAGTTCCACGAGATGGAAAGCGTGCTGCTGCCAAGCGATATAGACTACATGCGCATTGACGGCCTTCGCATCGAGGCGCGGCAGAAGCTTTCCGCCATGCGTCCGGAGAGCATCGGCCGCGCGGGGCGCATCAGCGGCGTGAGCCCCGCGGACGTGGCGGTGCTGCTGGTGTATCTCAAGGCGCACGAAAAAACGGGCAAAACGGAATCGGGAGAAAGAAGCGATGGATGAAACATTCCGCAAATGGATACCCGATGCGACGGACGAGCAGCTTGCGATGCTGAACGTCTATTACGACATGCTTACGGACTGGAACACGCGCATGAATCTCACGGCCATCACGGAGAGGGAGGAGGTGGCGAAGAAGCACTTTGCGGATTCGCTGCTGCCCGTTTCCTTGCTTGCACACGGCGCGAAGCTTATCGACGTGGGTACCGGCGCGGGCTTTCCGGGGCTTGTATTGAAGATCATGCGGCCCGATATCAGTTTGACGCTGCTTGATTCGCTCAATAAGCGCGTCACGTTTTTGCAGGCCGTATGCGACGCGCTCGCCCTTTCGGACGTTGCGTGCGTCCACGCGCGGGCGGAGGACGGCGCAAAGGACAAGGCGCTTCGGGAGCGCTTCGATGCGGCGGCGGCACGCGCTGTCGCCCACACGGCTTTTTTGGCGGAATGGCTTGTGCCCTATCTCAAGGTGGGCGGAAAGGCGTTCCTCTACAAGGGGCCGCAGGCGGAAACGGAGCTTCGTGAAGCGGAAAACGCGTGCAGGCTTTTGCACGCCGACGCGGCGATGCAAAGCTACGACGTGCCGTGGGGCGAGAGAAGCGTTGTGATCCTTACGAAGAAAGCGCCCACGGACAAGCGGTATCCCCGCAAGGCGGGCGCGAAGGAATATCTATAAGCAAATCAGAAGCGGGAGGTTTTGCATATGCCGAGGATCGAGATAGGAAGGGAACGTTCCAACATACACGATAAGCTGCTTACGCAGATACCCGTATCGGATATTCGCCCCAACCCGAGCCAGCCGCGCGCGACCTTTGACGAGGAGAGCATACGCGAGCTTGCGCAGTCCATCGCGGCGGTGGGGCTTATCCAGCCGCTCGTGGTGCGCCGCGCGCCCGACGGCTACGAGCTAGTGGCGGGAGAAAGGCGGCTTCGCGCGGTCAAGCTCTTGGGGATGGACCGCGTCGCCTGCATCGTGCAGGATATGATGGAGGAGCAGTCCGCCATGATCGCGCTCATCGAGAATTTGCAGCGCGAGGACCTCTATTATATGGAGGAGGCGCAATGCTACGAAACGCTTCTCAAAACCTACAATATGACGCAGGAGGCGCTTGCGGAGCGTTTGGGCAAGAGCCAAAGCGCGATCGCCAATAAGCTGCGGCTTCTTAAGCTTGCGCAGCCCGTCAAGGACGCCATGCAGACCGCGAACCTAACCGAACGGCACGCGCGCGCTCTCTTGAAGCTTAGAAACGAGGAGGAGCAGCTCGCCGTTATCAAGCGCATAGGCGACAAGAGCCTGTCCGTGAAGGAAACGGAAAAGCTGGTGGATAAAACGCTCGATACGCTTTACGACAGCCGCGCCGACGGCGCGCGGCCGCGCCCGGTGATCGTGCGCATGGTAAAGGATTACCGTTTGTTCATGAACACGATCAATCTGGCGGTGGAACAGCTTCGTGAGGCGGGCTTTGCCGTGGAGATATCGCAGGCGGATATCACGGACGGCGTGGATATCGGCATACGCGTCAAACGCCCGCAATAGCGGGTACCTTCCCACATAAGAAAAACGTCCGCGGCGCATCATGCGCCGCGGACGTTCGTTTTTGTGCGGTATACGGAAAACGTGAAGGCAGCGCCTAGCGGCAGCGGTTGCAGCAGGGTGCGCAGGGGTTCACGCAGGTGCCGTCGTTATAGTAGCAGGGATATTGCTTGCTGGGCGCTTTGGGCTGAATCTTATCCAAGGCGATGGCGCGCCAGCCGATATTCACGCGCGCCGCGTCGGCGACGGCCTCCGGCGAACCGTTATCGCCGCAGGAGGAGAGCGGCGTACCGCCCTGTGCAAGCTCCTTGCCGTAATCGCGGATCAGATCTTCGATGCGAAGCCCGCTGTTGTAGCGAAGGTAGGTGGTCATGAGCTTGGCAAAGCGTTCGATATCAAAATCCTTCAGCTTCTTGGACTGTCCCATGGCGGCAAGCGCGTTCCCGCCCGGATCGTTGGAATTGACATAGGCAAGAATGATGCTTTCGGCCTCCTTGAGCTGGCTTACATACTTGCTGTTTTCGGAAGCGGCAAGCGACGTCGCGCAAAAGGAAAGCGCAAGCAGGAAAACAAGAACGAACGCGGCGGTTCTGCGTATAGTCATGGAAACACCTCCTAAGTGACTTTCTATAGAATACTACCATTATAGGGATAAATATGCGTATTTGCAAGGCATATGAGAAAAAGAGCCGTGTGTTCGGCAATAACAGCTTTGGGGTTCGGGGAACCGAAGTTCCCCGGAGGTTAAATTCGCCCGTGCCGGGTTTGCCGGCACGAGCGGAACGTAAATCCGTACGAAAAGAGAGGATAAAATCGCTTGTGCCGGGTTTGCCGACACGAGCGGAACGTAAATCCGCACGAAAAGAGAGGATAAAATCGCTTGTGCCGGGTTTGCCGGCACAAGCGGAACGTAAATCCGTCAGGATTTCGTACTTTGCCATTCGCAGCGGCCGCGAACAAGGCGCGCAGCGCGTTGTGAACAGCAGCGAATGGAAAACTCGCGCCCGATTCTTAAATCGGGCGCGAAAGTGGTTACCACTGATGCTTTACGATCGGATTTCTCGCGGCCGCGACCTCGTCGGGTCTTCCAACAGGCGTGGTCAGCGGCATCTTGTGCATCGCCTCGGGATCGGCAAGCGCAGTCTGCGCGATCTCCTTCATGGCGGTCACAAAGGCGTCAAGCGTCTCGCGGCTTTCGGTTTCCGTAGGCTCGATCATCATGGCCTCGTGCACGATGAGCGGGAAGTAGATCGTGGGCGGGTGTACGCCGTAATCGATCAGTCCCTTGGCGATATCCGACGTGTGCACGCCCTTTTCGATCATCGCTTCGGTGGGCGTTACAACGCACTCGTGCATGCAGATGCGGTCGTGCGGTATGTCGTACACGCCGCGCAGCATTCCCATGACGTAGTTTGCGTTGAGCACGGCGTTCTGCGCGCCCTCCGTGATGCCCGCGCCGCCCAAGCTTTCGATATAAGCGAGGGTTTTTACGAGCACGGCGAAATTACCGTAGAAAGCCTTGACCTTGCCGACGGAAAGCGGCCGGTCATATTCGAGCCTGCCGTGATCGCCGTCGCGCACCACAACGGGTACGGGCAAAAACTGTGCAAGCTCGGCCGTGCAGCCGACAGCGCCGCAGCCGGGGCCGCCGCCGCCGTGCGGGGTGGAGAAGGTCTTGTGCACGTTTAGATGCAGCGCGTCAAAGCCCATGTCGCCGGGGCGCGCCACACCCATGACCGCGTTGAAGTTCGCGCCGTCATAGTAGCAAAGACCGCCCGCGTCATGCACGATCTTGGTGATCTCGAGTATGTTGTGGTCGAAGATGCCCAAGGTGTTGGGGTTGGTGAGCATAAGGCCTGCCACGTCCGGCCCCATCGCCGCACGCAGCGCGTCAAGATCGACGCCGCCGTCCGGCGCGGACGCGATCTCGCGGATCTTAAAGCCGGCAAGCGCCGCCGAGGCGGGATTGGTGCCGTGCGCGGCGTCGGGTACGACGATCACGGTGCGGTCGAAATCCTTGCGGTTGTCATGATACGCTTTGATGAGCGTAAGACCCGTGTACTCGCCGTGCGCGCCGGCGGCGGGCTGCAGCGTGAAGGCGGGGAAGCCTGTGATCTTGGAGAGCGCTTCGTTGATCTTGAGCATCACGTCCACTGCGCCGCGCGTGCAGGAAGCGTCCGCGTACGGATGCAGATTCTCAAAGAGGGTAGCGACCTCCTCGTTGATTTTGGGGTTGTATTTCATGGTGCAGGAGCCCAGCGGATAAAAACCGTTGTCCACGCCGTAGTTGCGGCGGGAAAGGCCGATGAAATGGCGCACCATGTCCACCTCCGCAAGCTCGGGGAGCTTGACGGGTTCCGTTTTTAAGTAGGACGCCGGGACGATGTTCGCCTTGGCGGGCACATCCAGCTTGGGCAGGTCGTAGCCCTTGCGTCCGGGGAGGGATCTTTCAAAGATCAGCTTATACGCACTTCTCATTTGAGCACCTCCTTGAGGGCGGCGACGACGCCGTCGAGCTCGTCCCGCGTGTTCAGCTCCGTGGCGCACCAGAGCATGCCGTGCGCGTCCGCTTGATCAAAGCGCGCAAGCGGCAGGCCGCTCATAAAACCGGCCTTTAATAGCGCCTTATCCACCTTTTCGGCCTTCTCGTCGAAATCCACAACGAATTCATGGAAGAAGGGGGTGTTGGGGTAACGCAGCTTTGCGCCGGGCAGCGCCGCGATAGCGTCTGCAAGGTAATGCGCTTTTTGCGCGCATTGGTCGGCGACTTCCGCAAGTCCCTGCGGCCCCATGACGGCAAGATACATGGAAGCCGTCACGGCGCAAAGGCACTGGTTGGAGCAGATGTTGCTCGCCGCTTTTTCGCGGCGGATATGCTGTTCACGCGCGGAGAGGGTCAGGCAGTATACGCGGTTGCCCTCGTCGTCCGTCGTTTCGCCCACGATGCGGCCGGTAAGGCTGCGCATCAGCTTTGCGGTGGTGGCGACAAAGCCAAGGTACGGCCCGCCGAAGTTCAGCGGCATACCA
>JAQVRG010000121.1 GCA_028701165.1 Eubacteriales bacterium
ATACCGGGCATAAAGTCAACGCGGCTTTTGCGGGCGGGGCAAACGCACCAAATAAAACAGACCCTTGCGGGTCTGTTTTGTTTGGAGCTGATACCCGGATTCGGACCGGGGACCTCGTCATTACCAATGACGCGCTCTACCAACTGAGCTATATCAGCATGATGCACTTTTCAATTTCCTACTGCGCTTTTGCGGTAATGACTTCGAAACCTCGTCATATCCCTCAATTCGCAATCGGCACGGCGTTTCGCTACCGCTCACGTCGCTTGTTGCTCATTGGATCTTCGCCTACGCTTTTTCCGTCACAGGCGGCGCTTGGCTCGATCCCTCAATTCGCAATCGGCGCGGCGTTTCGCTGCCGCTCACGTCGCTTGTTGCTCATTGGATCTTCGCCTACGCTTTTTCCGTCACAGGCGGCGCTTGGCTCGATCCCTCAATTCGCAATCGGCGCGGCGTTTCGCTGCCGCTCACGTCGCTTGTTGCTCATTGGACGTCAAGCTCGCTTCTTCGCCCACAGGGCGCGCTCGCTATCCGTCCCAATGACGCGCTCTACCGCTCACGCTATATCAGCAAATCACCGTTCGCTGCCATCGACAGCCGAACGGTGATATTATAGCGAATCACTGGGGGGATTGCAAGAGAAAAATGCAAAAAAGCCGAGGACAAGGCGGATATATTATTCACCGATGATTTTCACAAGCGCGTGCTTGCGGCGTTTGCCGTCAAATTCAAAGTAGAAAATCTGCTCCCATGTGCCAAAGTCAAGCTTACCGTTTGTGATCGCCACGACGACCTCGCGCCCCATAACGGTGCGCTTGAGGTGCGCGTCGGCGTTGTCCTCGTAGCCGTTGTGGGCGTATTGGCTGTAGGGCTTTTCCGGCGCGAGCTTTTCAAGCCACACCTCGTAGTCGTGATGCAGGCCGCTTTCGTCATCGTTGATGAAGACGCTTGCGGTGATGTTCATGGCGTTGACGAGCACAAGGCCTTCCTTTACGCCGCTTTCCGTCACGGCGTCCTGCACGCTCTGCGTAATGTTCACAAGCCCCCGCCGTGTGGGCAGGTTAAAAAAGAGCTCCTTGCGATGGGATTTCATGGGCTATACCTCCGTGTTCTTTCTGATGTCGCCACGCGCTTCAAGCTCGCCAAGTATTTGCGCGTAGAAAACGCTGTCGATCTTATACTTGCGCCGGTACACAAAATAACCCGCCACGATGCAGAGAAGCGGCAAAAGCAGCATGGCGATCTTGAGGATAAGAAGCCCCCGTGCTGTCACATCGGCGGCGCTCTGCGCGCTGTTGATGCCCGAGATGATGACGGTGGCGGACACGACGCCGCTTGCGATCGCCCCGCCGATCTTATTGATCAGCGGCTGTAGCGAGAAGGTCACGCTGTCGTTGCGCTTGCCGAGCTTCCATTGGCCGTATTCGATGGTGTCGGCGAGGAACATCAGCATGAGAAGCTGAATGAACGCCTGCCCCGTGAAAATACATACGCCCGCTACGCCCAGCGGCAGCATGTGCATAGGCGAAAAGAAGAAGATCAAATAACCGATAAGCACGAGCACGGTGGAATAAAGATAGAGCTGCCTGCGGTTAAAGCGCTTGGAAAACCAGGGGAACACGGCGAGCGCCGTAAGCTGGGATACGGCGAGCACGGCGGCGAATACGGAATACATGTTTTCGTTGCCGTACGCGTACTTGAAGAAGTAGACGCCGAAGCTTGTGGTGGTGCTGTAGCCGATCATGAACAGCGCCATGGCAATGGTGGTAAACAGCAGCTGATCGTTATGCACGATGGCGCGCCACATATCCTTAAGCGTCGTTTTCTCTTCCTTTTTAAAGCGGCTGCGGTCTTCCTTCACGCCAAGGAGCGTGAACATCTGAAAGCCGATCATCAAAAGCGCCACGACCAGCGCGAACACGAACCATGCCCGCTTCAGGCTGCCCATAGCGTCCCCCATGGCGTTGGTGACGGGGAGAATACCCACCACCACCGTAAACATGCCGACGTTGGCGCAGATGCGGGCGAATGCGCCGGTCTTTTCACGCTGCTTTTGCTCGAGCGACAGCGTGGGGAGCATGGACCAGTAGGCGATATCGTTTGCGCCGTAGCAGATATCCCACAGGATGTAGCAAAGGGCGAAAAAGAGGATATATGCGCTCTGTCCCATGCCGAAATCCACGAACAGGAGCACCATGAACACCGCGCCTGTGAGCGCGCCTGCGAGCATGGCGGGCTTAAACTTGCCCCAGCGGGAATTGGTGTTATCAACGAGGATCCCCATGATGGGATCGTTGAGCGCGTCGAACACGCGCAGCACCGTCAGAACCCCCGTGATCCACCACATGGTAGCGTCGGGCAGGTTCAGCACCTCGGTCAAAAACACCAGCAGGTACATGCTCACCACGCTGTAGAACATATCCCTGCCGACGGTGCCTAAGCCGAAGAAGATGCGGTTTCGCTTATCCAGCGTGCTTTCTTGAAAAGGTGCTTCCATGATCCTACTCCTTTGTGATGATATAAAGATTGGCGCCGTAATCGCCTAAAAGCCGCGTTTGCGCGGTATAGTTCGTGCCCATGAAGGGGGTGTTGAGACGTATCCCCTGCATGAGCAGCCTGCCCGTGCCCGTATACCGCTCCACGCAGTCGGGCAGGGTGTAAAAGCTGTTGAGCGTGCGCAGCACAAAGCCGTTGGGGTGCAAGCGTACGGGCAGTATGTGATTGACCAGCGCACCAAAACCGCTGATAAACAACGGCTGCGCCTTGGTTTCAACGCGGTAGCGCGCATCCGCGTCCAAGTCCGCAAGCGGCAGCACGTCGCCGTTTTGCGCAGCGCCCGTTCCCGTTTGGAAGAAGCCGGCGATCACCTCCGCGCCGTCCCGCGCCGTAGACTGCCAATGGCGCTGGTTGGGCTTGCGGCCGTCCAGCGCGCGGAAACGGCCGAATTGCAGCGTGCGCCGATGCTGCTTGTAAAAGGCGATCTGCTTTTTGATCTCCGCTTTTTCCGCGCGCGTAAGAAAGCGCAGATCCAGTTCATACCCCAGCGCGCCAAAGCAGCTTACGCAAAAGCGCGTGTTGAGCGGCGTTTGCCTAAGCGTCTGCTGGTGGGGGCTTAGGGAAACGTGCGCGCCCATCGTCGAGGGCGGATAAAAACAGGAAAGTCCGCCCTGTATCGCCAAACGCTCCACGGGGTCGGTATCGTCGCTTGCCCATATCTGCGGCGAGAAGCACAGCATGCCAAGGTCGAAGCGGTTGCCGCCGCTTGAGCAGCTTTCCAGCAGAATATCCGGCTTGTCGCAGAAGATGCGGCGCAGAATATCGTAAAGGCCCAGCGTGTAGCGGTGAAAAAATTCGCCTTGGTCATCAAGCGTCCGTCCGTACATATCGCTCATATGACGGTTCATGTCCCACTTCACATACTTGATATCGGCGCTATCCAAAATACCCCGCACGCTGTTTACAATGTAATCCCGCACATCGGCGCTGGTAAGGTCGAGCACGAGCTGGCTGCGCCCAAGCGACGGTTTGCGCCCGGGAATTTGCACCGCGTATTCCGGATGCGCGCGAAAAAGGTCGCTGTCGGGATTGCACATCTCCGGCTCGAACCAAAGGCCGAAGTCCATGCCGAGGCGTTTGATGCGCGCGGCAAGCGCATTCAGCCCGCGCGGGAGCTTTTTTCTGTTTACCGTATAATCGCCAAGGCCCGCCTTATCGGAATCGCGCGCGCCAAACCAGCCGTCGTCCAGCACAAAAAGCTCCGCGCCCAGACGTTTGGCTTGCTTGGCAAGGCGCAGCAGGCGGCCTTGGCTAAATTGAAAAAAACAGGCTTCCCAGTTGTTGTAGAGTACGGGGCGCTCCTTGTCGCGCCACGCTTCGGGGATCACATGCGCGTGGATAAAATCGTGAAAGTGCGCGCGCATGCCGTTGCAGCCCTCGTTTGAAAAGGTGAACGCCATCTGCGGCGTTTCGTAGCTCTCGCCCTGCTTGAGCGTCCAAGAGAAGGCCGTAGGATTGACGCCCTGCATCACGCGCACAAGCCCGCCCTCGCCGCGTTCGATCCCGGCGTAATGGTTGCCGCTGTAGAAAAGGTTGAAGCCGAACACGCGGCCGGTTTCCTCCGTACAGCCCGGCGCGCACAGCGCGAACGCCGGATTGCGGCGGTTGGAGGACGCGCCGGTGGCGGACTCGTTGACGAACAGCCCGTAGGGAAGCGGCGCTGTGCGCGCGTGCGCTTCCTTGATCCAGCCGCCCGAGAGGGTCAGCAGGCTGTAGTTTTCGTCCGGCAGATCCACCATGCCGCTCATCAGACTCCGGATGGTCAGCGGCGCGGCGCTGTCGTTTTGCAGTTCGGCGCGGCGGCAGAGCACGTCGCAGTCCGAAAATACGGTGTAATATAGGCGAAGCTCGAGCTGCAAAAGCGCATCGCGCAGAGTCACGCACAGCGTTTCCGCCTCACCGTGCGCGCAAGGCAGCGCTTCCATGGGGCGCGCGTCCGCTGTTATGCTGTGCGCAGCGTAGGTAAGGTCGCATACGAAGCTCCCGTCCGGCATCCGGCATTCCATGGGCGCGTGGCGAAAATCCCCTTTGCCCATAGCCGACCACTCAAGCGGCAGCACGTCAAGACAGTAAAGATTGTCCTTCTCGTCGTAGAGGACGCTTGATCCCACCTCCGCCGTGCGTTTAAACAGCAGCGGCTCTATGGGTTCGTCGTCATCAAGGCGCGCACCGTAATAGATATGCTCCAAATGCCCGTAGGGGGTCGTTCGGAACCAATAGCTTGTGTGCGCGGTGGAAAGGCGGAATACGCCGCCCCCGTAGGAGATCATAGGCTGGCCTCCTCCGTAAGGATTACCGCCTCATAGGGCTTTAGCGTGCCGTCAAAAGCGTCTTTTCCGTAGCTGCTTAGACAAATTTTGCCGCGATACGGCACGCTTTGCGCGGTTTTACAAAAGCTGCACAGCACGGTCATTTGTTCCCCCTCGAAGCTCCGCGTAAAGGCAAAGAGTGCGTCCGTCGCCGCAAGCAGCTTGAAATCGCCTTTTAGAAGCACGGGCGACGCGGCGCGCAGCGCGAGCATCTTCCTATAATAATGCCATACCGAGTTTTCGTCCGCCATCTGTGCTTGGACGTTGATGCGCGTGTGGTTGGCGTTCACGCCGAGCCAAGGCTTTACGCCGGGCGGGGTAAAGCCCGCGTTGGGCGCCGCCGTCCACTGCATGGGCGTGCGCGCGTTGTCGCGGCTGGTGCGCTGCATCTTGCGCCAGCGCGCTCTTTGAGAAAATCCCAAGCGCTTGAGCAGGCGGTCGCTGTTTTTGGATTCCAC
>JAQVRG010000122.1 GCA_028701165.1 Eubacteriales bacterium
CGCGCATGCCCAGATTTGATCTATGTGAAGGATCGTGAATCCCGCTATGTTTGCTGTAGCCACGCTTTTGCAAGCCTTGCTGGCCTTGCCGGGGAAAAGGATGTGCGCGGCAAGAGCGATTACGATCTTGTCGAAAAGGACTATGCGGATCGATACCGGGCTATGGACGCGCAGGTTTTACAAACGGGCAGGGCTTGCGTAGACTATGAAGAAAAGCTGCCCGAAAAAGGCGTTGCCGTAAGGTATGCTAGAACCTCCAAATATCCGATTGCCGACAGAGACGGGAACGTGGTGGGCATATACGGCGTTACGCGCGACGTTACGGAATACCGTGTCGCGTTTGAACGGCTCAAGCTGCTTACGGACAGCATCCCGGGCGGAATTGCGACGTATGCGTGTTCCCCGGACGGGGTTAGTATCCTATATTTCAACGACGGCTTTTGCAAGCTCTTCGGGTTCACGCGCGAGGAATATGGAAAAAAGTGCGCCGTCGATCCCATCAGCATGGTTTTTCAAGAGGATCTCCCCGTCGTGCGGGCACAGATCGAGCGTATCATACGGGACGGCACGCCGGTGGACTGCTTGCATAGGGCGCATATAATGGGCGGCGGTTATAAATGGATTCGCCTCAAGGCTGTGATCGCCGAACGGCATGGCGGCACGGC
Source organism: Eubacteriales bacterium (assembly GCA_028701165.1). Classification (GTDB taxonomy): domain Bacteria; phylum Bacillota; class Clostridia; order Christensenellales; family CAG-138; genus JAQVRG01. Next base: position 666 of record JAQVRG010000122.1, read on the forward strand.
GATCGTCAACGCGATGCTCGTTGACGTGACGGAGCAGCAGGAGGCGACGGAGCGTTTGCGCGTAAGCGAGGAAGAACACCGCTTGGCGATGATACACAGCGGCAATATCATTTGCCGGTATTTAATTGCGGACGGCTCTATATCCATGGCGCCGGAGGCCGCGGCGAAATTCGAAATCCCGCAGCGGCTTGAAAACGTGCCGGAGGAAGCGGTGCGGCTTGGCATGGTGGCGCCAGAGAGCGTGGAAGCATACGCTGCCTTTTTTACGGAAATACGGCAAGGAAGCAAAACCGCGTCCGTCGTGTTCCAGCAAAGGACGACGGAGGGCTGGCGCTGGATGGAGGCTGACGCTTCCACGATTTTTTCGGCGGACGGTAAGCCTGTTTCAGCCGTGATATCCTTCCGCGACGTGACAGAGGAGCTGGAAAAGGAAGCCGTATATAAAAAATGGCAGCAGTCCCTGCGCGAAAAAGCGCCGGATTCCTATACGCTCTTCCGCTGCAATCTAAGCAAAGACACCTCCTTTGATACGGTCGAGGGCTCGCTTCTTTCCGTCAGCTTTTCCCCCAAGGCACGCACCTTTTCCGCGCGTACGGCGGAATACATGAGGCAGTTCGTGTTTGAAGAGGATCGGGAGCTGTACGCGGCTGCCCTGAATCCGGATACGCTGCTTGCCAACTACTATCGCGGCAAGCACGCGCAGACGCTGGAATACCGCGAAGCGCTGCCGGGCGGCGTTCGCTGGCTGCGGCTTAGCATTGAGCTTGTGGAATATCCCAGCTCCACGGATGTGGAAGCGTACCTTATGTATGAGGATATTGACCGAACCAAGAAAGCGGAGCTGCACACGCAGGCGCTCGCGCAGAACGATCCGCTGACGGGCGTTTTGAACCGGCAGACTTTCGCCGACAAGATAGACCGCCTGCTTGAGGAGGCCGCGCCGGAACCGCTAATCGCGCTGCTGATGCTGGATCTGGACGGGTTCAAGCTGATCAACGACAGCTTCGGTCACGAGGTGGGCGACAGCACGCTCATCGACGCGGCGCAGACGCTGCGCTCCGTTGTGCGTCACGGCGATTTGGTCGGCAGACTGGGCGGCGACGAATTTATCGTCTGCTTAAACGGCATACAAAACAGGACGGATGCGGCGCGGAAAGCCAAGCAGATCTGCAACGCGCTTCGCAGAGCCTTTTCCGCAGAGATACAGCTTTCGGCGAGCATAGGCGTCGCCGTTTATCCGTATGACGGCGACGATTTTGCTTCGCTGTATCATAAGGCGGATCTCGCGCTGTATCATGTGAAGGCGACCGGCAAGGACAACTATATCTTCTATGACGAAAGGATGGAAGGCGAGAAGCCGCAGTCGGCCGGCGGAGCGGACACGTCCGCGCAAACGCCAGCGCTTGCGCGGCTTAAGCACAGGATGCTGATCGTAGAGGACAACAAAGCCAACAGCGAAATGCTATCCCGTCTTTTCAAGGATGAATTCATCATCGATACCGCCGAGGACGGCAATGCGGCTTTGCTTCGCCTGCGCCGCTATGGTACGGGGATATCCGTCGTGCTGCTCGATCTTATCCTGCCCGGTATAGACGGCTTTGCGGTGCTGGAAAAAATGCGTGCGCACCCAGAGCTGCAGACCATTCCCGTCATCGTTGTCAGCGGCATGGACGAACGGGAAACAAGCCTGCGCGCGATCAAATACGGGGCGTCCGATTTTGTTACGAAACCGATAGATACGGAGATCTTGCGCTTGCGCGTACGGTCGGCGCTCAGTAAGGCTGAGAATGAGCGGCTGCGCGCCCAAAATAATTATTTGGCGCTGCAAATGAACGAGATCGCGCGCTGTCGTGCGGTGCTGGAGAACGAGGGCACGGCTATCGTGGAATACGACATGCCCAACGAGATGTTTACATACGACGCCTCGATATCGCGGCATTTGGCCGGTGCTTTTGACGAGCGTCCTCTGTGGCAGATCTTTCTTGCGGATAAAGTCGCGGACGCAGAAACGATCATGCGCCTGCAGGAGCTTGTGCACAGTGTGCTCAAGGATGAGATGAAGAACAGCGCAAGCTTAACGGTTATGCTCAAAACGCCGTCGGGTGCGCGGCGGCGGTTTATCTTTAGGGTCATAAAGCGTACGGACGAGGATCGCCTGGGCGATAAGGCGCTGCTGGCGTTTACGGATGCCATGCAATCGGAATAAGCAGGAAACGGAGCGGGGAATGGAAACGACCCAATTCATGAAAGCGCTGGAAGCGTACGGCGCGGATATGAAAGGCATAAACGACCGCTTTATGGGCGACGTTGAGCTATACAGGGAATGCCTTGACGAGCTCATTGCCGATCCCCACTGCACGGCGCTGGAGGAAGCGGTGCAGGCAAAAACGTATACAAAAGCATTCGAGGCGGCGCACGCGCTTAAAGGTATTTCCGGCAACCTTGGCTTAACGCCCTATTATGACGCTGTGTGCGCGTTGGTGGAAGCGCTGCGTACAAAGCCGTATGGCGGTATTCATGAAAAATACGCACGCGTTTTTGCGGAGCAGCAGCGCTTGCGCACGCTGTTTTCGCCTGAAGACACATACAGTAAAGCGCCGGAGGAATCCGCCTCGCCGGATAACGATACGCCCAAGCCTATGGATACGCCGACGGAGAAAGAAAAAAAGACGCCGCGCAGACCTATGGCGCAGGCGAAATGGTTCATACCTGCCGTTGCGGCGGGTCTGCTGCTCCTTATTATCTTAATCGGCATAACGTTTACGAACTTCCTTCAAAACTATCAGACGAAGTCGGATATCGAAAGCGCGAGCCATCTGACGGAGATCAACCATCAGATTAAGCTTTATATAGAAGAAGAGATCAACAACGACTGGAAAAGCGCGTACAGCATAGCGCATTTTCTTGCGAGCGGCCGATTCGGCGGGGACGGCGAAGCGCTTGCCGCCTTTATCGCAAAGGCGCGGGATATTTGGGGCGTTTCCGATATCGTCGTGTATATGGAGGACGGAACCGCCATCGACGCATACGGCGCGATGCCGGCAAACGAGCGTGCGCTTGAGATCGTACACCAGGCGAAGGCGAGAGGGGAGTATAGCACGGTTGAGGATTCCGCCGTCACCTACACGATCCCCATAGACACAGAGCTGCGCGCCGACGGCGCTAAGGTCGCGGCGGTTTCCGTTATGCGGGACGTGGCTTCCTTTTTGGATAGGATGAAGTTTTCCTCCTTCGACGGAACGGCATATGTCTATCTGACCCAAAAGGATGGCATTGTGGTCAGCCGCCTTACGCATGAGGACGCGCCCGCTGTGTACAACTTCATGTCGCTCTTGGAGGGACACGAGCTGGTTTGCATCAGCAAGGGGGACGATCATGCGCTGGGGCATATGCTTAGCGCCGATGAAACGCTTACCCATTTGCTGAAGATGCCTTCGGGCGATCTGTATGTCGTTTCAACGCCGATCAAGGCGCGTCAAACGGATATGCGTCTGTTTTATCTTGTGCCAGAGGCTGTCGTCAACAGGACGCTGAACAGCTTTTCCTCTTATGTCGTCCATTTAAGCGTAGCCATGATCACGGTGTTTGCGGCGATCGCGTTATTCGCGTTCCTGTTCGTTTATAAAAGCAGCAAGCAGCGCTTTGATAAGGCGATCATGGCGCGCGAGCGCATGTTCGATCTGCTGGTCAAAAACACCAAAACGGCTTTCGGGCTTTTCGTTGTCAATCAGGAAAAGCCGGTTTATCTTTCCCCCAACGCACACAGCATTACCGGCGGGAACTCGCTGACGATCAGAAAAACCGACGCGGGTTACAGCATGGAAAGCGACAACGCGACAGAGACCGAGGCGATCAGATCGATCAACGCGGAAATACGGGATTGGGACGGGCAAAGCGAATTCAGAAGCGGTTATATTCTTAACGCCATGGCGCCGAAGACCTGCTATTACGCCATACAGCTAAGCCCGATTGACGAGAAGGGGACGGAATATGTCGGCATCGCGCAGGACGTTACGCAGCAATACGCCCGCGAGGAAATGCTCAAGGATACGATCGACATGGCGGAACGCGCGAACGCCGCGAAATCGCGGTTTTTATCCAATATGTCGCATGATATCCGTACGCCCATGAACGCCATCGTCAACATGACGAACTTTGCCATAGACAGCATAGACAATCCGAGACTGCAACGCGAATATTTGCAGACCATCCGCGAATCCTCCGATCATCTGCTGCGCCTGATCAACGACGTGCTGGATATGAGCCGGATCGAGAGCGGGCAAGCCATGATGGAATCCGAGCCCTTTGACGTTAAGGCGGAGCTTGTGAAGCTGGCGGACATCGTGCGTCCGCTGTGCGCGGCAAAGCAGCAAACCTTTCTTACGAATTTTGACGACGTGAAGACGACGGGCGTTTTAGGCGACCAGATCAAGTTTTCGCAGATTTTCATGAATCTTTTGAGCAATGCCATCAAATTCACGCCGGGGCGGGGCGCGATTCGCTTTACCGCTGCGGAAATCCCCTCCTTGCGCGAGGATATCGTCAATATCCGCTTTCTGGTTGAGGATAACGGAATCGGTATCCCGGAAAAGGATTTGCAGCTTATATTTGAGCCCTTTTCGCGCGCGGAGAGCAAGCGCGCGAACGATGT
>JAQVRG010000123.1 GCA_028701165.1 Eubacteriales bacterium
ATGTGGCATGTGACGCTCCTTTCCGTTTTTGACGTAGGGCGTCATTATATCATCATATAAAATGTTTGTCCCGACTTTTTTTGCTTTTTCACCGACTATTTTTGAAAAAACGACAACCGCCCGCGCTACTTCTTTATCCCTTTACGCGCGCGTACATCTTCATATCCAGCACAACGCCGTTCTTTACGGCGTTGCTGTGAAGCGTGCCCTCGCATGAAAAGCCGTTCTTCTCCAGTATTCTGCAGGACGCTGCGTTATAGGCAAAGGGCTCCGCGTAGATGCGAAGAATATCGGTGTTTTCAAAAACATGATCGCATATTTGCGCGATTGCGCTGCTGCCGATCCCCTGTCCCCAAAAGGGTTCCGCGACGTAATAACCCATCTCCGCCGTGCGCGCGTGTATGTTTTCCTGCCGAAACACGCCGATGCTGCCGATCGCCTTATCCTCCACGGTAATCGCAAAGGCGAAGGTCTTGTTAGGCTCCGCTGCAAGCATCGCGCCGATAAAGCCTTTTGCGTCCTCCTCGGTGTAGGGAAAAGGCAGCCCGTCGCGCAAATTATTGTGGATCTTCTTGTTGTTCAGCGCCGCCGCGAGATCGGCCGCGTCCTCCATTCTCCAAGGTCTGATTTTACATTCCATTGCGTTGTTCCTTTCCTCTGACGCGGATGCGTTGTTTCTTTTTTCGTTTCGATATGGCATGAAACGTTGTTTGCCTATATGAAACACAGAGAGCGTCAATGCCCTCTGTGCTTTTCTTTGCGCTTATCCTGCTTGAGGGCAAACTGCCGCTCCGCTTCAGCCTCGCGCTGCTCTTTGGACTTGGCCTTATGCGTCTGCTTACCCAGTTCCCGCTGCAATTGCAGCGCCTGCTGCGCTTTGGTGCCGACGCCGGTGCTTTGCATGGCCTTCTGCGCTTCGCGCTGCAAGCGTTTGGGATTCTTGCGGCGCGCCTCCGTCATCTCCGCTTTGACAGGCGGGCTGAATGAAAGCGCGCGCCAGTTGTCGAGGATAAATTGATAGACCTCGTAATCCTTAGGCTCCGGACCGAAGGTTATTTTACAAACCGCATACTGCCCGTCCGCCTCGCGTTCATACATGGCTACCCAAAACGGATCCTCAAAAAACACCGTCAGCCTTGCCTTGGTACTCTCCATACCGTGTCTCCTCCTTATCAATGGATCGCGCAAGGGACGGACAACCAAGGAGGCAGGTTACTGATACCCGAAGGTACTCCCGGACTACCTACCGGGACGTGTTTTTACCCTTGCAGGTACTATTTTATCGTATTCTGCGGGTACGTCAAGCAATAATTCCCATACGCTTTCATTATCCGAGGAGCTTTTGTGAAAAGCGCCGGTAGAGCAGCACGCACCAAAGCACAGCCGTAAGAAAAGCGGGCAGCAGCCATACGGACGCGTCCTCCATGACCGCCTTTGTCATCCAAAGACTGGGGAGCAATCCCGCCGCGTATTGCGACGGCACGGGCACAAGCAGCGCCACGGGGAGCCCCAACACGAACAAGCCGGAAAGCTTGGAATAGGCAAGCCCCTCCACCTTATTCTTCGCAAAAGACGCAATCATGAGCGCCGTGACCACGCCCATGACGCCCGAGCACAGATCCAACAGCACAAGCAGGCTCGTACGAATATCCGAAATCCGAAACACAAGCGTTGCGATAACGCAATAAAGCGTAGAGAACGCGGCTGGAACGCCGATACGGGATAGGAGATACCCCCGCCGCCCCACCGGCGTCACCGCAATCGCGCGCGTAAGGCCCAAATCCGCTTCATCCAAGATCACCATGGCTCCGGCCGCCGTGAACATGATCGGCGTCATAAGGGACAGCAGCAGGTCAAACACGGGATAATAAGGCGCAAGGATCGCCGCTTTCGTTAGCCGCGCACAAAGATATCCTTCCAGCGCCGGAACGCCCAAGCGGAACACAAGCCCCATGAGTATGGGAACGAACATCAGCACGATCAGCATAACGTCCGACCAAAGCTGCGCAAAAAGCTGCTTTGTCGCGGAAAGAACAGCCTTCATAGCATACCGCCTCCCGCACTTGCAAAATAACGCCGCACGCTTTTTTTGCATAGCCAAAGCGCGGGAACGCACCAAACCGCCAAAGATAACAGGCACAAGAGGGCGCTTGGCGCGTCACCGTAAATCAGCCAAACCGCCGCCACGCCCGGATGCAGCATGAGCCACGGGCTTTCAAAGCCGAATAGCAGCAGTATGGGCGGCAGGCATAAAAGTATCTCAAAGGGTACGGACAATAGAATGAACTGGTTCAGCGTCCGGCTGCGTTCCGCCGCGATCAGCCCGCAGGCGGAGCATAGAACGGACATAAAGAAGATCCCGGCAAGGCACAGCGGCAGACTTTCGACGCCGCCCGCGATCGCCAGTATCAGGCCAACGAGCATACCGATCGCCGCCAAGGATAAGAGCTTACCCAGCATATATTCCCACGCGCGCACAGGCGAAATCGAAAGCGCGCAGTGCACGCGCTGGCTTTTTTCGAGCAGGATGATCGCCCCCATAAAGAACAAGCCCATGGCAGCAGGATCCGTATAGATCATGACGGTTGCGACGATCTGTCTCGCGCTTTGCGGTACGGCGGACAGCGCAAGCAGATACACGCCCGCAAAAATGGCATACAGCAGATAAAACCCGTACTTCCATTGGAAGCGTACGTCGCCGAGGGTCAGCGTCCACAATCTCATTCCAGCGCCCTCCCCGTGACCTCCATAAAGATGTCGCCTAAATTGGGTTCCGCAGAGTGGATGGTGCGTATCCGTCCCTCCCGCAGCAGCGTCTGGAGCAGCGCGTCCGCGCCCGTATCGCTTATGGGGCATGCGCCATTCTTTTCGCACCCATCCGAAAGATAGGTATAGCGAACGATGCCCGCGCCCTTTCGCATAATGAGCGCGTGCGGCGTATCCAGCGCCTTGACGCTGCCGCCTACGATGAAAGCCACCCTGTCGCACAGCTCCTGCGCGTCCTGCATGTTATGCGTGGTGAGTATGATGGTTTTTCCCTTTCCCTTCTCCTCCAAGATCAGGTTCTTCATCAGCCTTGCGTTCGCGGGATCCAGTCCGCTTGTCGGCTCATCCAAGAAAAGGACGTCCGGATCGTTGACAAGCGCGCGCAAAAAGCCGAGACGGCTTTTCATGCCCTTGGAATAATCGGATACCTTTTTATCCGCGTCCGGAAGCAGCGCAAGGGAGGCAAGCAGCGCGTCCGCGTCGCGCACCGCGCCGCTATACAGCGAGGCGAAAAAGCGCAGGTTTTCCCGCGCCGTCAGCTTATCGTATAAAGCGGGAAATTCAAAATCCACGCCGATGCGTTCATAAAAATCCCGGCCGTGCGCCTTAACCTCCGCGCCCAGCACGCGCACACTGCCGCCATAGGCGCGAAGCTGACCCGTAAGGATCTTTTGCAGCGTGGACTTTCCCGCGCCGGAAGGCCCCAAAAAGCCGAATATCTCCCCTTCCGCCACCTGAAACGTCACATCGGTAATAAAGGGCTTTGCGGTATAGCTAAAGGAAAGGTTTTGGATATCGATCATGATTTTCCTCCGGAAGCCTACATGAGAATTGCATGTTTATTTCTTAACAGCGTATCGGCATTTTTCCCTTTTGTCAACCAAGGATAGAAAAAAGCTCCGGCCGGCGGCAGGAGCTTCAGCGCATCGCCAAAGGTCAAATGACCTTTGGCGAAATACAAAGACTTACTTATTTTCCGCATCCGCACGGATCGCCGCCTGCGCGGCTGCAAGGCGCGCAATGGGTACGCGGAAGGGGGAGCAGGAAACGTAGTTCAAGCCGATCTTATTGCAGAATTCCACAGTAGAGGGGTCGCCGCCCTGTTCGCCGCAGATACCCAGCTTGATATCGGGGCGGGTCTCGCGGCCAAGCTTCACAGCCATCTCTACCAAGCGGCCTACGCCTTGAATGTCGAGCTTAGCAAAGGGATCGAATTCGTAAATCTTTTTATTGTAGTTCGAATCCAAGAACTTGCCCGCGTCGTCACGGCTAAAGCCAAAGGTCATCTGGGAAAGGTCATTGGTGCCAAAGGAGAAGAACTGCGCCTCCTCAGCCAACGCGTCCGCCGTAAGCGCCGCGCGCGGAATCTCGATCATGGTGCCTACCAGATACGGGATCTCCATATCGTTTTCATCCATGACCACACGCGCGGTACGGTCAACGATGGTCTTGACGTAATGGAGCTCCTTCTCCTCGCCGACCAGCGGGATCATGATCTCGGGCGTAACGGTGCGGCCGGTCTGACGGCTGACGTTGATCGCCGCTTCGATGACCGCGCGGGTCTGCATTTCCGCGATCTCCGGGTAGGTGATCGCCAAACGGCAGCCGCGGTGACCCATCATGGGATTGAACTCGTGCAGGCTTTCAATGGTCTGCTGCACTTCCTCCACGGGCATGTGCATACGCCTTGCCAAGTCCGCGATCTCCTCAAGCTTCGTGGGAAGGAACTCATGCAGCGGGGGATCGAGGAAACGGATGGTGACGGGGTTCTCGCCCATCTCCATGTAAATACCCTCAAAATCGCTGCGCTGCATAGGCAAAAGCTTATTAAGCGCATCGCGGCGCGCCTGCACGCTCTTTGCTACGATCATCTCGCGCATAGCGGGAATACGATCCTCTTGGAAGAACATATGCTCGGTACGGCAAAGGCCGATGCCCTCCGCACCAAAGCGCACGGCAATGGCGGTATCGTGCGGGTTATCGGCGTTGGTGCGCACACGGAGCTTCCGGTACTGGTCGGCCCAGCCCATCAAGCGGCCAAAATCGCCGCCGATCGAAGCTTCCACCGTGGGCAGCTTGCCGTCGTAGATAAGGCCTGTGGAACCGTCAAGCGAGATGTGATCCTTTTCGTGATAGATCTTACCCGCGATGGAGCAGACCTTGTTGACCTCATCCACCTGCAGCTCGTTGCAGCCGGCGACGCAGCAGGTACCCATGCCGCGCGCGACCACAGCCGCGTGGGATGTCATGCCGCCGCGCGCGGTGAGCACGCCCTCGGCAATGTTCATGCCCTCGATATCCTCGGCGCTGGTCTCTTGGCGAATCAATACGACCTTATGACCGCGGCGCGACTGCGTCTGCGCAGCCTCGGTGCTAAACACCACGCGCCCTGCGGCGGCGCCGGGCGACGCGGCGATGCCCTTGCCGACCACCGCGGACTTCTTGAGGACGTCGGGATCAAACTGCGGGTGCAGCAACGCGTCAAGCTGCTTGGGATCGATCATCATGACGGCTTCTTTTTCGCTGA
>JAQVRG010000124.1 GCA_028701165.1 Eubacteriales bacterium
GACAAAAGCTGGATGAAAGCAAGCAAAAAGGCGATTTGGCGACGCAAAACGAAAACCTGACCAACGCGCAGCTCACCTTAAACTACGACAACGCGGTGACGGCGCTCAAAAAGGCGCAGGACGAATATGCCGACTACTGCGTGAAGAATGCGGATTTCGCGGCGGATAACTCGCGGCTTGAGTATTACAAGTCACAGCAGGAATACTATGCCGATCAGGTAACGGACTATACGCAGATGCAGTCGGACATAAAGAGTTACCAGAGTCTGCTCAACACGGCGCAGGCGAAGAAGGACGCGATCCTTGTGCCGATGGAGAATTATTCCGATTGGCTTACGGCTAAGGAAAACGAGATCACTGCCGCAAAGAGCAACGTAGAGGTAAAAAAGGGCGAATATGATACGGCGGCACAGGCGCTGGCGCAAGCCATCGCCGATGGCGAGACAGATGAAACGATCGCAAGTTTGGGTACGGCGTCTGAGCTTGCGGAGATGGAGTATACTAGCGCGCTGTCCGACGTGACAGAGATGGAGGAAGAAAAAGCCGATACGATCAAAAACTACGAGAAACGAACGACGATACAGGCGGAGATCGACAAGTATACAAATTTGATCAACAGCATTGGCGATTCGAGCGCCGTGGACGCGGAGCTTGCATCCTTAAAGCGCACGCAGACGGCGGCGCAGGAGGCCTATAACGATTACAACACGTGGTTCAAGGAAAAGTATGGCAGCATCACGACCGCCAAGGGACTGATCGACGCGCTGGAGTCCGCGCAGGCGTCCATGCAAAAGGCGAATCTTGCTTTGGAAGAAGCGGGGCTGAAAAGCGAAACGGACGCCATGGCGGCCGAGCACACGGCGGCGCTTTCCAAGCAGGAGGCGGAAACGGCGGGCGTGAGCTACGAGCTTACCGAGATGGAGCTGACGCAGAAGGTGGCGTCCGCGCAGGAAAACTACAACACCTTTGAAAAGCAGCTTGCCGAGGTCAAAGAGATGGTCGCCAACGACGGCGTCGTATATTCCGATTATACGGGCATGGTCGTTGCCGTCAACGTAAGCGCGGGCGACAAGGTGACCGTAAAGGTGGATACGGAAACCCATTTGATCAGCACCTATGCGAGCATTATGACCATCAACGTCATCGACGAGGTGTTTGTGCCCATCACCATCTCGGAGGAGGATATACTGGACGTTGCCATAGGCCAGGAGGCGATCGTTAAAATGACAGCCTTCCCGGATACGGAGTTTGCGGCCGTCGTGGACAGCATCTCGGCCGAAAGCGCAAGATCCGGCGCCGCGACGGTCAGCTATACCGTCACGGTCAAGTTTAAGGAGAAAAATGAGCTTGCCATGTATGAGGGCATGAGCGCGGAGGTCACCATCATCGACGAGGCGGCCATGGACGTGCTCTATGTCAACACCAAGGCCGTCGAACAAAGCGGCGATAAAGCGTCCGTGCTCATCAAGGGCGAAGAGGAGAACACCATCGCCATGGTCACGACAGGCTTTACGGACGGTACCAATATCGAGCTCGAATCCGGCGTTTGCGAGGGCGACGTGCTGCTTGCCGCAAGCGGCGTGGGCGGCGGGAGCGCAAAGGCCGGCAGCGCCGGAAACAGCGCCGCGCAGAGTGCGCGCGGCGGCGAACAAGGCGATATGCCGAGCTTTGAGGGTGTGCCCGACGGTGCAAGCGCGGAAGGACGCGGCGCGCAATGATCCGATTTGGCGAAATACTGCGCTTGGTGTGGATCAACATCATGGAGAACAAGGCGAAGATGATGCTGACGTCGCTCGGTATCATCGTGGGCGCGGCGACTATTGTGCTGGTCATCGCGGTAGGACGCGGCGGGCAGGCGGACGTAGCCGATCAATTCAAAAACCTCAACGCGGGCGCGATCGACGTAAGCGTAGGCGACGGCGTCGATATGGACGCTATGTTTGCGGGTATGGGCGGCTTCCCCGGCATGCCGAATTTTAGCGGCGGCATGCCAAACTTTAGCGGCGGCATGCCAAGCGGCGGTATGCCGGGCGGCGGCATGTCCGGCGGCGGTTCCAGCGGCAGCCGAAGCGGCAGCCGAAGCGGCGGCAGCACAAGAAGACCCGGCGAGGTCGAGCTTGACATGGAAGACGTGGAGGATATCAAAACCTTCGTTTCGGGCATAGACGAGGTGACCATACTCGAAAGCGGCGATACAACCGTTTACGGCGGCGTGCTCGAGGAGGAGATGGAAGCGACAGTCGTGGGCGTATTGGATAATTATGACGCCGTGAGCAATCTCACCACGCTTTACGGCCGTTTTTTCGAAGCGGAGGATAATGATGAGACCGCCTATGTGGCGGTGATCGGCTATTCGCTGGCGGAGGAGATATTCGAGTACGCGGCATATGCCTACGGCGACTATCTTGCCATCGAAGGCAAGAACTATGAGATCATCGGCGTATTGAACACCATGGGCTCCGTATCCTCCGGCATAAGCCCTGATACGGCGGTCTACATTCCCTACAACACGGCGGTCAAGCATGTGTTCGGCGGGGAGGAAAGCCCTACCATCACGGCGATCGCCTCAAGTGTGGGCAATGTCGATCAGGCGATGACGGATATCGAAGCCGTTCTTACGGAGAACTATCCTTCCGCGAGCTTTGATATCACCGACGCCGGCAGCGCTATGGAGGCTGCGACAAGCTCGGCGAACACGCTGGCGTCGCTGCTGCTTGCCGTCGCCACCATCGTGTTCATCGTGGGCGGCATCGGCATTATGAACGTCATGTTCGTGACCGTACAGGAGCGTACGGGTGAGATCGGCATTTTAAAGGCTATGGGCTTTTCACGCAGAGCCATTCTGATGGAGTTTGTGATGGAAGCGGCGCTTATCAGCGTGATCGGCGGCGTGCTGGGCGTGGGTCTGAGCTTTGCGCTCATTCCGGTGCTCGAATGGACGGGCACGCGCATGGAAAACAGCGTTTGGGGCTGGGTGCTCGCGCTCGTGTTCGCGGTCGTCACGGGCACGGTGTTCGGCTTCTACCCCGCGTGGAAGGCTTCGCGGCTTAATCCTATCGAAGCGCTGAATCAGGAGTAGGGGGCGGCATATGCAAGAAGAAACGCATCTTATCGATATGCGGCAGATCCATAAGCGCTTTGTGATGGGCGATACCGTGGTAGAGGCGCTCAAGGGCGTGTCGCTCTCTGTTGACGAGGGGGAATTCTTAGGCATACTCGGCCCCTCCGGCAGCGGTAAATCGACGCTGATGAACGTGATCGGTTGTATGGATACCTTTCAGGAGGGCTCCTACCGGCTCATGGGGATTCCCATGGAAACGCTGGAGGACGATAAGCTGACCATCGTTCGGAATCGGCTGATTGGGTTTATTTTCCAGCGGTATCACTTGATCGGCAAATACACCGTTTTGCAAAACGTGATGATGCCGCTTCTTTCCCGCGGCATGCGCTATGAAGAGGCGGCGAAGATCGCCGCGCAAAAGCTTTCTATGCTCGATATGGGAAAGCGTCTCGATCATAAGCCAAACGAGCTCTCGGGCGGACAGCAGCAGCGCGCGGCCATCGCGCGGGCGCTTGTCGGCAATCCCAAGCTTTTGCTTGCGGACGAGCCGACGGGCGCTTTGGACACCAAGACGGGCAAGGATGTTTTGAAGCTGTTTCAAGAGCTCAACGCCATGGGGCACACCATCGTGATGATCACGCACGATCTTTCCGTCGCCGAAAGCGCCAAGCGTGTCGTGCGCATCATCGACGGCGAGCTTTACGCGGAGGAAGAAACAAATTGAGGGATCACGCATTTGCTTGCGCGCCCGAATATGGTACAATACACCATGTCGGGCGCGCTTTTTTTCGCGTTACAGTGCGCAGTGGATTTGACCGTGGCAAAGGAGCGATAGATGGAAGAAACTATGCGAATGGAAAGGGATACCATGGGCGAGATCGCCGTGGCTAAGGACTGCTATTGGGGCGCGCAGACGCAGCGCAGCCTCAACAATTTTAAGATCGGCGAGGAGCGCATGCCCATGGAGGTCATACGCGCGTTCGGGCATTTAAAAAAAGCGGCGGCGCTTGCAAACCTGAAGCTTGGCGTATTGGACGAGCGGCGCGCAAACCTAATCGCCGCCGTGTGCGACGAGATTGTAAGCGGGCGTTTAGACGCGCATTTTCCGCTTCTGGTTTGGCAGACGGGCAGCGGCACGCAAACCAACATGAACGTCAACGAGGTGATCGCGCATCGCGGCAACGAGCTGGCGGGGGAAGCGCTGCTGCACCCCAACGACCATGTAAACCGCTCGCAAAGCTCCAACGATACCTTCCCAACGGCCATGCACATTGCGGCTTGTATGGAAACGCAGACCCGGCTTCTGCCCGCCATCGATCTGTTGTACGGTACGCTTTGCAGGCTTTCCAAGGAATACAATGATGTGATCAAGGTCGGGCGGACGCATTTGCAGGATGCCACGCCCATCACGCTCGGGCAGGAGATCGGCGGCTGGGCGGGCATGCTTGCAGCCTGTCGCGCGATGATCTGCGATACGCTTAAGCCGCTGTCCGTTTTAGCACTGGGCGGTACGGCCGTAGGAACGGGGCTTAACGCGCCCGCCGGCTTTGACCGGGCGGCTGTCGAGCTTTTGAGCCGCGAAACCGGGTTTGTGTTTACGGCGGCGGCGAACAAGTTTCACGCGCTTTCCTCCAAGGACGCGATGGTTTTCGCGCACGGGGCGCTCAAAACGCTCGCGGCGGACATGACGAAGCTTGCGTGCGATGTGCGCCTGCTGTCCTCGGGCCCACGCTGCGGCATAGGCGAGCTGTTGATACCCGCCAACGAGCCGGGCAGCTCCATCATGCCGGGCAAGGTCAACCCCACGCAGTGCGAGGCGCTTGCTATGGTCTGCGCACAGGTGATGGGCAACGACGTGACGGTGGGCTTGGCGGCCTCGCAGGGCATACTCGAGCTGAACGTGTATATGCCCGTGTGCATCTATAACCATCTGCAATCCGTGCGCCTGCTTGCGGATGCCCTTCGCTCCTTCAACGACCGCTGCATGGCGGGCGTGAAGCCAAACAGGCCGGTTATCGAGCGGTATCTTGATCACTCGCTTATGACGGTCACGGCGCTTAGCCCCATGATCGGTTATGAGAAGGCCGCCAAGATCGCAAAGCTGGCATATGAAGAAAATATTACCCTGAAGGAAGCGGCGCGAAGAACCGGCTTTTTGACGGACGCGCAGTTCGACGCGGCCA
>JAQVRG010000125.1 GCA_028701165.1 Eubacteriales bacterium
TCCACCTCCCCCTCGATCACGCAGCCGTCGGCGATCAAACTGTTTTTCCCGCTCCCGTTTTGCGTAAAGCGGGCGGGCACCTCGTCCTTGACCTTGGTGTAGATGGGGTGTTCGGGATTGAACAGATCCGACCGGACGTTTCGATCCAGCAGCTCCATATTGTGCTTGAAGAATAGGGGCAGGGAGTTGAGCCGCGCCACATAGCCGTTATATTTCCAGCCATACATGCGCATATCGCCCACGCGCTTAAGCAGGATATCACGCATAAAATCGTTAAGGCCGTGCGCCGCCGCGTCCTCGATCAGATACTCGAACAGCGAGCGTTCCATGATATACGCGTCGCAGGCTGTGTTGTTGGTGGTGGCTTGATACGCGTTATATTCAAGATCCGTCACTTTATTGTTCTCGTCCAGCACCAAGCGCATATCGTCGAAACGATCCTCCTCGTTAAAGGGCGGCGTTTCGTTATACATGATGGTGATATCCGCACCGGTTTTCTGATGCTGCTTGAGCATTTCAAAGTAGGTGGTGTTGTAGATGGTATGGCTGCCCGTGAGCACGATATAGCGCTGCGTGCTGCGTCGCACATAGCCCATTACGGAACGAAACGCATCCACCGTGCCGGTATAGATGCCCGTATTCTCCTTGGTAACAAAGGGCGGCAGGATAAAAAGCCCGTCGCGCTTGCGCCTAAGCTCCCATTCCTTGCCGGAGCCAAGATGATCCATGAGGGAATGATAATTGCGCTGCGTGATGATGCCCAGATTGGAGATGCCGGAGTTGACCATGCTGCTCATCACGAAGTCGATGCAGCGATAGCGCCCCGCAAAGGGCACTGCCGCAACGGAACGTGAAAACGTCAAATCACGGAGCCTAAGATTGGATTCTCCCGTATAGATCAGGCCAAACATTTCGTTCTGCATCAATAGCCCCTCCCCTCGTTCACGATCATGCCCACAGGAATTTTCGCGTTAGGCGCTATGCCGGTGTCGTTGGCGACCAGCGTGATGTCGCCGGTCAGACGCACGTCGTAATCGCCGTGAGAAGCGTCCCGCGGCGCGCCGATGACGGCGTTTTCGCCCACGCTCGCGTTTTCGCCGAGGATCGCCTTGTACACGCGCGCGCCCTTGCCCACCTTTGCGCCGGGCATCAGCAGCGAATCGTAGATCTCCGCCCCCTCCTCCACGGTGCAGCCCGCAAACAGGACGCTGTGGCGCACAAGACCGTCCACGTCGCAGCCCTCCGTGATCACGCAATCGCGCACATCCGCGCCCGTACCGAGGAAATGCGCCGGCATGTTCGGGCTTTTGGAGTAGATGCGCCATTCCTTGTCGTTAAGATCCAATACCGGCGGATCGCCGATAATATCCATGTTCGCCTCCCAAAGGCTCTGAATCGTACCCACGTCCTTCCAGTAGCCCTTGAATTCATAAGCGACGAGCTTTTTGCCCGAATCGAGCATGGCGGGGATGATGTTATGGCCGAAGTCGTTGGTGGAATCGGCGTCCTCCTCATCCTTTTCCAGATACTCCCGCAACGCGCTCCACGAGAAAATATAGATACCCATGGACGCTTTGTCGCTCTTGGGTCTTTTGGGCTTTTCCTCAAACTGGAGTATGTTTTCGTCCTCGTCTGTATTCATGATGCCGAAGCGATTCGCTTCTTCAAGCGGGACGCGCAGCACCGCGATGGTGGCGTCCGCGTCGTGCTCGATATGATATTCCAGCATCTTGGAGTAATCCATTTTATAGATGTGATCGCCGGAGAGGATCAGCACATAATCGGGGTCGTAGCGTTCAATGAAGGATTTGTTTTGATAGATCGCGTCCGCCGTGCCGGAATACCACTTGCCGCGGCTGCCCGAAACGTAGGGCGGCAGCACAAACACGCCGCCGTCGTTGCGGTCAAGATCCCATGCTTGTCCCGTGCCGATATACGCGTTTAACTCAAGCGGCTCGTACTGGGTAAGCACGCCGACCGTGTCCACGTTGGAGTTGGTACAGTTGGACAGCGGGAAGTCAATGATGCGGTACTTGCCGCCAAAGGGCACAGCGGGCTTGGCCATTCGATTGGTTAAGACGCTCAAGCGGCTTCCCTGCCCTCCCGCCAGCAACATGGCGACCATGCGTTTTTTCCTCATATCTTGTTCCTCCTCTTGCTGCGGATTCTATAGAATGATCGGGCGTTGCTATCGGTTATTTGCCCGTTTTTGGTTCCTTGCCTGCCTTCCTTGGCTTGCGCGCCACCGGCTCCACATAGTAATACACCGCCTCATAGGACCAAAGGGGCACTTCCACATAGTCGCTGCCCTTGCCGTCTTCCTCGGATTCCAGCGTTAAGGAACGGGAATCGACGCCGGACATGGCCTTGGTAAGCCTGCTCGGGCCTTCAAGATACAGCCTGTAGCCCGGATTGTCCACGGGCGTAAAATTGAAGGCGCACAACAGCTCGTGTTCTTCATCATCCCGCCGCATGAACGCGATGATGCTGTGCGGCGCGTCGTCTACGCTGACCCATGTAAAGCCGTCCCAATTCGTATCCCGCTCCCAAAGCGCGGGCGTATCCACATAGAAGTGATTCAGCGCGCGCATGAAGCGCTGAAAATCCGCGTGCGCGGGATAACCCAACAAAAACCAATCCAGCGACTGCCGGAAATCCCATTCGATAAACTGGGCGATCTCGTTGCCCATGAAGTTCAGCTTCTTGCCCGGATGCGCAAACTGGTACATCATCAATAGGCGCATCTGCCGAAACTGATCCTCGTAAGGCCCCGGCATGCGGTTGATCAGCGAGCACTTGCCATGCACCACCTCGTCGTGGGAAAAAGGCAGCACGTGGTTTTCGCTAAACGCGTAGCACATGGAGAAGGTAAGCTTGTCGTGATGGTTCTTGCGGAACAGGCTGTCCATGCTCATATAGTCCAGCGTATCGTTCATATAGCCCATGTTCCACTTGAAGTCGAAGCCCAAGCCGCCGCGATCCGGCCAAGCGGTGACCAGCGGGAAGGCCGTGCTCTCCTCGGCGACCAGTATCGCGCCCGGGCATTCACGGCGCACGGATTCCGAAAGCGTCTGCAAAAAGGCGATCGCGTCCAGATTTTCCTTGCCGCCGTAGATGTTGGGCACCCACTCGCCGTTTTTTCTTCCATAGTCCAAATACAGCATGCAGCTCACCGCGTCCACACGCAGGCCGTCGATATGATATTCCTGCAAGAAAAAGATGGCGTTTGAAATGAGGAAGCTCTGCACCTCGGTGCGGCTGTAATCAAAAAGCACCGTACCCCATTGCTTCTGCTCGCTCCGGCGCGGATCGGCGCTTTCATAAAGCGGCGTGCCGTCAAAGAGGCGAAGGCCCTGCTCGTCCTTGGGAAAATGTGCGGGCACCCAGTCCATGATCACATACAAGCCCGCCCGGTGACAGCAATCCACAAGATACTTGAATTGTTGCGGCGTGCCGTAGCGCGAGGTAACGGAATAGTAGCCCGTCACCTGATAGCCCCAGCTATCGTCGAGCGGATACTCCATCAGCGGCATAAACTCGATGTGCGTATACCCCATATCCTTGACGTAGCGCACAAGCTGCTCGGCAAGCTCCTCATAATGCAGTCCCACGTTCCATGAGCCCAAATGCACCTCGTAGATATTCATGGGCAGGTTATAGAACACCTCGTGCGCACGTTCCTGCATATGCGCGTCATCCTGCCACGCGTAGCCGCTGATATCCCATATCACCGAAGCCGTCGCGGGACGCTCCTGACTATAAAAAGCAAAGGGGTCGGCTTTATAGAGCAGATCCCCGTCATAGGTGCGGATGGCGTATTTATACAGATCCCCAATGTGCGCAATGCCAATATGCGCTTCCCAAACGCCTGTCGTCCCGCAAAGGTGCATGGGATCGGCCTGCGGGTCCCAGTTGTTGAAGCTGCCTACCACGCTGACGCTCACAGCGTTGGGCGCCCAAACCGCAAAACGAAACGCGTCATAGCCGTCCATCCTGACTCTATGGCATCCCAGCGCACGGTACGCATATAGATTTTTACCGTTATTAAAAAGATACAGTTCGTTTTCGTCTAAATAAGCGCTCACCGGGCCACCTCTTTTTTCTATGGGTTAATCGTGGTTTTATTATAACAGGTCGCGCCTTTCAAATCAATGTTGCACACAACGGGGGTTTGTTTTATGATGGATTTATGTGTGAAAATGCTTTGATCCATACGCTTTCCCTAGACCCCTGTTATAATCTCGCCCTGGAGGACACGCTGTTTGACACGCACAAACGCGGCGTGACGCTGTATTTATGGCGCAACCAAAACACCGTCGTGATCGGCCGCAACCAAAACGCGTGGAAGGAATGCCGGCTTTCCGCCTTGTCGCAGGACGGCGGCACGCTGGTGCGGCGCATGAGCGGCGGCGGCGCGGTATTCCATGATACAGGCAACCTCAACTTTACTTTTATCACCACAAAAGCCCTCTATGATCAAACGCGCCAGCTTGGCGTTATCATAGAAGCCGTGCGCGCCTTAGGCATACCCGCAGGCTTCACCGGCCGCAACGATATCGTAACGGCCGACGGCGCCAAGTTCTCCGGCAACGCCTTCCGCCATTCGCGCACCACAGACCTGCATCACGGCACGCTTCTGATCGATGTGGATATGCAGAAACTTAGCAAATACCTTGCGCCCTCGCCGGAAAAGCTGCGTTCTAAGGGCGTGGACAGCGTCCGGGCGCGCGTGCGCAATCTTAGCGAGCTTAACCCGGAGCTTACGACAGCCATGATGGCGCAGGCGCTTAGGGAGGCTTTTTTGCGGGAATACGGTTCTTTTTCCGTGTTGGAAGAAAAGGATATAGACCAGTCGCTTCTTGCAGAAGCGACCGCGAAGCATCAAAGCTGGGCGTGGCGCTGCGGCGCGTCGCCCGCCTTCGACGCGGAGCTGTCCACGCGCTTCCCTTGGGGCGGCGTGGAACTGTGCCTGTCCTTGGAAAAGGGAAGGATCGTACAAGCGCGCGCCTATTCCGACGCCATGGACGAAGCCTTCATCCGCGCGCTTTCCCCCGCGCTGCTTGGCGCGACCTATGAAAGTGTTGCCATAGCGAACGCCGTCCGCCGCCTCGGAAACGATATGGCGGCGGATATAGCAAACTGGCTTGAAGGATTGGCGCTATAGCAAAACAGCCGCATGACGCGGCTGTTTTGTACGGTTCTCTTCAGATCTCACTTTGGCACTTGTAGCTGCCGCACATGC
>JAQVRG010000126.1 GCA_028701165.1 Eubacteriales bacterium
AAGAATCCAGATGCTCCACGAAAAACTCCGTGCAGTAGCCGAACTTGATGTTTTCCACATCCTCTAAGCTAAGATCCGCGTCCTGCGACAGCGAGGGCGCTTCCTGAGCCGCCACATCCACATAATCGTCAAGCTCCTCGCCGTCCAACGCCATTTTGAAGCCCTTGAAGATGGTAAGCAGACCCTTGCCGCCCGAATCCACCACGCCGGCTTCCTTCAAAACGGGAAGCAGATCCGGCGTCATCTTCAGCGCTTCCTCGCCGCGCGTGATCATCAGATCCAGCAGCTTATAAACGTTTGCGCCGTCCTCCCAAAGCTCCGTCGCGCGTTCCGCCATCATGCGGGCGACGGTCAGCATGGTACCCTCTTTGGGCTTCATGACGGCTTTATAGGCCGCCTCCGTGCCGGTGCTCAGCGCCATAGCGAGCATGCCCGCGTCCATCTCGTCCTGATTGGCAAGGGCTTTGGCAAAGCCGCGGAATATCTGCGAAAGGATGACGCCGGAGTTGCCCCGCGCGCCTTTCAAGGCGCCCAGCGCCGCCGCATCCGCCACGTCGCACACCCGTTCGCCTTCGCAGGCCTTGACCTCGCGCACCGCGCTTTGCATGGTCATGGACATGTTGGTGCCCGTATCGCCATCAGGCACGGGAAACACATTGAGCGCGTCGATCACGTTCTTATTCTTCTCCAGCAGCGCTGCGCCCATATTGAACATATCGCGGAGCAGCGCGCCGTTGATCTGTAAATTTTCCAATTTGTTATCCTCCAGACCGCGCCCGCTTAATCTTCGGGCACGCGGATGCTCTCAACGTGGATGTTCACGTTGCGCACCTCTACGCCGGTCATCTCGTTCACGCGATAACGCACATTGCTGATGGTGTTCTGCGCTACCGTAGGCAAGGTCACGCCGTAAACCAGCGTAACGTACAAATCGATATCCACGGCCTGCCCATCCTCCAGCGGCGTTACGCGCACGCCGCGCTTTTGGTTTTCGCCGCCTACAATCTGCAAAAACGTATCGCTTGCCTTCTTTGCGTTCATGCCGGCAATGCCGTAATTCTCGCCCGCCGCAAGACCCGCGATCTTTGCGATCAGTTCGTCCGCGTATGTAATGGTGCCAAGTTCTGTATTGATAATTCCAGCCATATGCTTAAACGCCTCCTTATACATTTTTACATGTATAGTATAATTGCACGTTGTTAGTATAACCCAAATCGCCCCGCATGGCAACTTAAACCGCATAGCACAGCGTCCGGTTCGACGTATTTTGCGCAAAGTTCCAAACTTCTACGCTGAAAATTCACATTCGCGCCTCGGGAAAATCCTGCCATTCGCATTGCGGCGCGCGCCGTTTTGCTTTATCATGGATACAGAGGAAACGAGGTGCATGCTATGCAACAGGACGGCGCGCAGCGCGGATACCTGCACGAGGACTTTCGCCTGTTCCATATCCGCGATCAGCGCGAGCTGGATATCGAATATCACTATCACGCCTTTGACAAGGTAGTGGTATTCCTTGGCGGCCGCGTCAACTATATCATGGAAGGTAAATCCTACTACCTACAGCCGTGGGACGTCCTGCTGGTGGGCAACAACCAGATCCACCGGCCGGTGATCGACGCGCGGGAGCCTTATGAGCGCATCATCCTTTGGATGAATACGGAATACTTGGCCGCGCACAGCACGGGTGAGGACGCGCTGCTCGCTTGCTTTGCGCTTGCCAAAAAAAGGAAGTTTGCCTTGATCCGCCCCAGCGCGCGGGAACGGCACAGCATCATGGATCTGCTCCGCAACACTGAGGACGCCTTGAACACGAAGGATTTTGGCCATGATCTTCTTTCGCGCACCTATTTTCTACAGTTTATGATACTTCTCAACCGTATAGCCCTGCATGATGAAACGATGCACGACGCGGCCGCCTACAAGAGCGATCCGCGCTTTGACGAGATCATCGCCTATATCAACGGGCATTTGGAGGAGGATCTGTCGCTCGACGCCCTATGCGCCAAATTCTATATCAGCAAGTCCTTCCTCATGCACCGCTTTAAGGAAATGGCCGGCTGCACAGCGCACAGCTATATCCAGCAAAAACGGCTGATCTATGCGGCGCGTCTTATCCGCGAGGGCACGCCCGTGCTCACCGCCTGCGCCCAGTGCGGCTTCAACGACTATTCCGCTTTTCTGCGTGCCTTCAAACGTCTTTTTGGCAGCACGCCCAGAGAGCTCGTGTAGAAAGGATCTTTAATTTTGCGTCAAAAGCTTTATCTATTCCTCGCAGCGTTTTCGCTGCTGATCGTGATGTTTCTTACGGCCTGCGGCCTTGTGAAAACCGCTTCCCTGCCGGAGGGCGTCGATGTGCTGTCCTTTGACGCGCAAGCGCTTTCGGACGCGCTCTGCGCCGCCGCGCGCGCAAACGACACGCAGCTCATCCTGTTCTATCTCCCGTCGGAGGCGTTGGAAGCGCAGATTCAGGCCGAGGTTGACCGTACCCTTTCCAGCCGCTATGACTGCGCCTACAATGTGGACACTGTGACATGGAGCGTGGTGAACTACGATAACTATGTCTATATTAAATTCAGCCTTCTTTATGAAGCGAATCTGCCGCCCCGCCCGCCCGTTCGTTCCTTTTCCTCTCTGCACTGGGGCGAAATCATTATGGACATGCTAACGAACAAGGAGACGGACTATACCGTTTGCATCCCCCGCGCGGACGTGGAGGATGCGGCGTTAAAGGATGCGCTTTCCCACGCGCCGGAGGCCGCCGATTCCGCATTGTTTACCTATTTAGCCGCAAACAGCAGCTGGTATGTAAGCGAATACGAGGATTACTGGGTGGTGGGCTTGGAGCTTGTTTACCGCCAAGATGCGTGCGCGCTTGAAGCGATCTATCATGTGGAATCGCCTTACGAAGCCGCTTGTTATCTCATCGACGCCATGCTCACCGGCGACGAGACCGTCACCATGTATGTAAAGGATATGGAAAAGGAACGGCTGCAGCTTCTTTGGGATACCGCGCGCATCAACGACGGCGCGGATATGGTGGAGGAATCCCTGACGGGCAAGGCCACTTACTGGGACAACGCGGACGGCAGCTATATCTGCGAGATCCGCTCCCAATACAGCGGTACGGCCGCAACGCGGGAAGCATACCGTTTGGAGCTTATGGCGGTGCTCAAAGAGCTTGAACAAACGATACGGGACGCCGCGCCCCAAACCGAGGAGGATACCTACCGCTTGATCGCGCAGGTCGTCGCGGAACGCACCGCTTACGACGACGCCGTCAGCAAAGCTTCCGTAGAGCAAGCGCTGACGCCGGATATGTGTTATACGCGCACGGCCTACGGCGCGCTTGTACAAAAGGACAGCGTGTGCACGGGATATGCCGCGGCCTTCAAGGCGCTCTGCGACCGGTTCGGCCTGCCCTGCTGGGTGATGCTTGGCAGCTTTGACGATGTCGGGCACGCGTGGAACATCGTGCTTCTCGACGGCGAGGTTCGCTATGTGGACGTGACCTTTTTTGATACCGCGCGCAGCGATAAGCACTTGCTGTTTACGCAGCAGGAATATGAAAAGCGGCATTATGTACCTGAGGAGGGCTATGTAACGCCGGATTGGTACGGCGCGGCATGATGCAATTCGTCGGAATCCGTGATATAATACCGATGAATTTCCCAATGAAAGGATTTATCCATGAATAAGAATACCTCTTTTTATAGCGTCTGCCTCCCCTTGTTTCTTGTTCTTGCCGCGCCTAAGTCTCTTTATGCGCTGCTGCCCTTGAATTTCATCATCGATGTGCTCGTCGTGCGCATGGCGCTTGGCAGCATAGGACGGCGGGAGCTTTTCGCGCCCATGTGGAAAAAGGAGATTTGGCTATGCGCCCTTGCAAGCCTTTTGGGTACCTGTGCCGGCGGCGCGGCATTATACGGCGTCAGCCGCATACCGTTTGGCAGCGAAGCTTGGCGGCTTGCGGTGCAGGGTGTAAGGCAAAACCCCTTCATCAGCACCAACGCGCTGATCATCGTATTCGCCTGTATCATCGTCGCCGCCGCTTTCACCTATCTTCTTACGCTGTGGCTCGCTTTAAGAAAAACCGACTTATCCCTTAAGGAAAAGCGAACCTTCTGCTTGGCCTTCGCGCTCTTTACGGCCCCCTACGCCTTTATTCTTCCCACCGCTTGGTTCATCCATTAAACAGCGATAAACAAAAAAGAGCCGGCCGGCTCTTTTTTGTTTGCGTGTTCAGGCTACTTGCGTGTCCACCGCGTGCACAAGATCGCGCACGCATTGCAGCTTATCCTCGTTTTCCACAAGGATGTCGAACTCATCCTCGATGCACATGACGACCTCGCACAGATCCAAAGAATCCATATCCAGCTGTGCCGCCGTCGTCTCCGCCGTGATCAATTCGCTGGGAACTCCGGTAACGTCGTGTACGATGTCACGCACCCGTTCAAAGCTTTGCATGGCCTTGACCTCCAACAATACAAGATAATAAAGAATAATGACGCATCGGCAGGAAAAATGCCAACGCGCCATTATAACCTTAATCATCCCGTTCTGTCAATATCAGGCCGCCGGCTCCTCCAACAGCGTTTCACCGCTCGCCTTATCAAGCGCGCAGTAGTCGCAAGGATCGGAGCGCTTGGCTTCAAACGCTTCCTCGATGGTACCGTAATATACGTTCTTGGAGTTTGCGATGGTATGGCAGTCCGGATCGCAATGATAGGATTTGCCAAACTGCGTCCAGTACACCGTACCATCCGTCGTGATCTCGGATACGTCCTGCTTGGCTTCGGCAAGCTGCTCCTGCGACACGGGGTTATAGTCGATAGAGCACACGGAGGCGAGCACCAGCGCCGCCGCCGCTACAATGGAGGCGATCTTCTTGGTTTTGGGATCAAGCTCCTTGTTCCTAAGCAGAAGGATAACGATGGGCAGGAAAGCGATGATGCTCATCACAACGCCAAGGTTATTGTGCAGAATAAACTTCGCCTTGTTCTTTTCGGAAGCAGGATCGATATGATTGGCCTTTTTCCAGCAGGCGGAGGCGATAATCACAGCGATCAGGTCGATCACCAGCGCGCCGATAAAGAAAAGCATGAACTTTTCCTGCGGCACATACATGGTGCCATTGAGCATGAGAATGGCCAGCACCTCAAAGCCTATGCCTACGATCCAGAGTATCCACGCCGCAACGCGG
>JAQVRG010000127.1 GCA_028701165.1 Eubacteriales bacterium
GCGCTTGCCGCGCGCGTCATCGCGGTCTATTCGCTTTATAGACTTCCGTTTTTCAGCCACAGCATCATTTGGTGGAACCTCTACTTCGGCTTTACGACGGGTTTTCTCATCACATGGAGCTATTATCTGCGCGGCGCTTGGCGGCGCAACCGCATTTGAGCTTTTGGCAACGGCCGTGAACGCGGCGTGCCTTTACAAGCCGAAAAGCCTTTTTTTCCATCTTTGTGATTGCAAACTCTTTTCCAAATAGCATATAATGTCGATATATATATACAGGTATTCTCTATACTCTGTGCAATAGTCAAATCAAGGATGGAAGCGGCACACGCCGGCGGCGAAACGGAGGAGCTTGGATTATGTACTGGCATATCGACACGGATTTCGTAGGGCTGCTGGTCATGTGCGCCCTGTATTATTATACGGTACACATGCTGCGGGACGACGAATACACCGCGCAGAATAAGAGCTTTGTGTGGTGCCTGCGCGGCGGTATCATCATGACCATGATCGACATCGCGGCCAGCGTGATCATGGACGTGCCGACCTCGCGGGTACTGTATCATCTTTTGATGACGCTGTATCTGCTTTCACAGGATTGGATGATCGTGATGTGGATTCTCTACGCGCTCACGATCCTCTACAAGGATTCTGATACGGGCAGAAAGCATATCGCCATCGGCGCATGCTCGTTATACGCTCTCTATGCGCTTCTTGTGTTGACCAACCCGTGGACGGCGCTCTTTTTCTCGCTCGGACCCAACATGGAATACGCGCGAGGGCCGCTGTTTTTGCCCTGTTTATTGGGGCTGTACTATGTCTACGCGATCGCGCTGATCGTTCTAACGATCATGCGCCGCAAGCATATACCCGCCGGATATCCTAAAATCGTATTGGTCATGCAGCCCCTTATACTGACCGTCGCCATCCCTGTGCAGCTTTTGAACGACGGCTGGCTCATGATCTTCCCGGCTTATATGCTCTGCCTGCTGCTTGCATTCCTTTATTTTCAGAATTTGCGCGTCCGGACAGAACGTGCACAGCTCCATCAGCTCACGGACATGGTGGAACACTTCGTATGCGGTATGGCGATCTTTTCGATCACAGACGGGCGAATGTGCGCACAGTATGTATCGACCAGCCTGGCCGATATATGCGAAACGGACACGGCGACGCTGCTTGCGCGCTTCCGAGAGGACATGCTTACCGGCGCCCATCCCGATGATCGCGCGCGGCTGGAGGCAAGCCTGCGCAGCGCCACAAGCGAGCAGCATGACGCGCAGGATCTGACCTACCGGTATATCACCGACAGCGGCAAACAAAAATGGATCACCGTCCGCGCACGCGCGGCCGTCGATAAAAACGGCGCGGTTACCATCTACGCTACCTACACGGATCTTACCGAACAAAAGAAGGCGGAGCAGCAGCTTGCCGACGTCATTCAGACCATACCCTGCGGCATCTGCTTCTACCATTACTATGACAACGACCTGCATCCGGTCATCGCCAATCAGCAATTCTCCGAAATGCTGGGCGAGGACGCGTTCGAGTACCTAAAAAACGTCAAGGGACTGCAATACACGCATGTGCACCCGGATGATCTTGAGTATCTGCGCACCGCCGCTTACCGGGCGCTCACCAATACGCACGAAATCGACGTCACCTACCGTTCGCATAACGACACCTTAGGCGAATACATTTGGGTGCGCATGCGCGGCCGCATGCGCCCGCAGCCCGACGGATCGCTTTCCGTTTACATGAGCTACTATGACGTGACGCAGGAGCATTTGGCCGAACAGCAGCTCCGCGAGAACGAACGCGAGCTATGGGCGAAATACGAGCTCGAAAAGAAGCGCATCGCCATGTCGGAGGAGAACCTGATCGTCCACGCGGTGTTTAACCTTACTACCGGACAGCCGGTGGAATACCGTATGAAGGGCGACATGCAGGCGCCGCCGGAAATGCAAGCCGCCTTCTCCTACGGGCAGAACTGCGCCGGACTCATCATCGACAAGGAGGAGCGCGCGCGCTTCATCGCGCTCAACGACCGCGATACGCTGCTCGGCTACTTTGCCGACGGCTCTTCGGAATTCCGTTTGGAATACCGCCGCACCATGCCGGACGGCCAGATCACATGGGTGCGCGACGCCATGCACCTTTTGCGCGATCCGCGCAGCAACGACGTTTTACTCTTTGAATATTGGTACGATATCGAAACCGAAAAGATGCTGGAGCTGATGTATCGAAGCATCGCAACCGACAACTATGATTTTGTCGCGCGCATCGACGGCATCTCCAAGCGTTTTGACGTGATCGCCAAGACCGGCCTCACCTTCCATATGCCCCCGCCGCGCGGCGAAAACGCCGACGCTGTGACGCGCGCGCTCTACAACGAATATGTTCTGCCCGAGGATCGGGAAGCGGCCATTGAAAACTCGCTGGTGGAAAACATCAAGCAGCACCTGCAGGCGCGCGGGCGCTACACGTTTACCTACCGCATACAGTGTCCCGACGGCTCCATACAGAATAAGGTGGTCACGCAATACTACATCGACCCGCAGCGCGAGATCATCGCTATGATGCGCGAGGACGTGACGGAGCTGATCCGAGGCGAGACGGAAAAGAACCGGATGCTTGCAGACGCGCTGGAGACCGCCAATCAGGCCAGCCGCGCCAAATCGCAGTTCCTCTCGCGCGTCAGTCACGAGCTTCGCACCCCGCTCAACGCCATCATAGGCTTTTTGGAGCTTGCCAAGGACGCGGACGCGGAGCAGATCGAATCCTATCTTGTCAATTCGGATATCGCCGCCAAGCAGCTCTTGGTCATCATCAACGATGTGCTGGACGTTTCCTCCATCGAGTCCGGCAAGCTGATGATCGCCTATACGCCGTTTGATTTTAAGCGCCTGATCTACGATACAAGCGACCTGTTTATCCCGCAATGCAGGCAGAAGAACGTCACCTTCGATACGGTGCTCCTAACGCCGGTGGACGATTGGCTGCGAGGCGACCAGCTGCGCGTCAAGCAGATTCTGTATAACCTTTTGAGCAACGCGATCAAGTTTACCGCGCAGGGCAGGATATGGCTCAGGATCAGCCAGCGTTCCACCCAGCAGGATAAGGTGATCGTGCGCTTTGAGGTGTCCGACACGGGCTGCGGCATGAGCGCCGAAATGCAGGAGCGTCTCTTCAAGCCCTTCGAGCAGGAGAACGCCATCACCGCGCAGAAGTACGGCGGCAACGGCTTGGGTTTGTTCATCGTGAGCAGCTTGGTCAGCATGATGGATGGCGTGATCCGCGTCCAAAGCGTTCCCGGGGAAGGCTCGACCTTCACGGTGGATCTGCCCTTTACCAAGAGCGAGCCTGTCGCCGAGCCGCAGGATATCGAGGACTTGGAAAGCCTGCATGTGCTCGCCGTAAACGACAACGAAAGCGAGTGCGCTTACACGGCGGCCGTGCTGGAGCGGATTAACGTCCGCCACACATGCGTCGAGGATGAAGCCGCGGCGTTTGCTGAGCTTGCGCGCGCGGCGGACGCGCGCGACGAATACAACATATGCCTGCTGGATTGGGAGACGGCGGACGCAAGCGGGCTGGAGATCGCGCGGCGCATCCGCGAGCGCTACGGCAAGCGCATGCTTATCGTCGTAACCTCCGCCTACGAGCATTACCGCGCGGAGGAGAGCGCCAAGGCGGAAGGCGCCGACGCGTTTATCGAAAAACGGCAGCTCCAATCCGCACTCTTCGATCTTTTCTCCAACCTCACCGAAGGGCGCGCCGCGCGAAAGAAAAGCGCGCCGGCCAGATTGGATTTTTCCGGCAAGCGCATACTCCTTGCCGAGGACAACGCCATGAACCGCATCGTCGCCAAAACGCTGATCTGCAAGAAGTTCGGTGCAGAATGCGACTGCGCCGACGACGGGAAGATCGCGCTGGATATGTTCCTTGCTTCTCCCGTAGATTATTACGATATCATACTGATGGATATCCAGATGCCGAATATGGACGGCTTTGAAGCCACCAAACGCATCCGCGATTCCGGGCGGCCGGACGCGTCGGCGGTGCAGATCATGGCCTTTACGGCGAACGCCTTCAACGAGGATATCGAAAAATCACTCGCCAACGGCATGAACGCGCATGTCGCCAAGCCCGTAGAGCCGGATCTTCTAGGCGTGGCGTTATCCGACGCGCTGCAGGCTCGAAGGAAGGCATAAGAGATTGGGAAATATGGAATCTGCCGCCCCTGCAAAAAGCCGCGTTACGGACATGACGGAAGGTAAGCCCAGCGCCGTCATCGTACGCTTTGCGGTACCTCTGATACTCTCCGCCGTGTGCCAGCAGCTCTACAACGTTATCGACAGCGTCGTGGTGGGGCGGCTGATCGGCGTTTCCGCGTTCGCGGCGCTTGGCGCGACCTCCTTTTGCTACTGGCTGATCCTCAGCACCATCTTCGGCTTTACGCAGGGCTTCGGCACGCGCTTTGGCCAGCTTTTCGGCGCAAAGGATTTTCCGCTCCTTCGCCGCGCGATCGGCAATTCCGTTTTTTGGTCGCTGCTGCTGGGCGTTTTGATCACGTCGGCGGGCGTTTTTTCCATTCGCCCGCTTCTGACACTCATCCACACGCCGCCGGACATCATGCAGGACGCCTGCACCTATCTTTACATCGTGATCGGCGCGGGCATGCTCCCCGCCTTCGCGTACAACACGGCTTCGGCGGTGCTTCGCGCCATCGGGGACAGCAAAACGCCCCTGTATGCGGTCATCGTAGGCAGCGTGGTCAACGTAATACTGGATCTTGCGTTCGTCGCCATTTTGCATTGGGACGTCGCGGGCGTTGCGATCGCAACCGTGATCTCGATGTGCTGTTCGCTCGTCTTTTGCCTTTTCAAGCTCCGCAATGTACCCGTCGCGCGCATCACAAAGGCGGAGCTTCGCCTTGACTGGCCGGTCTCCGCTTCCATGCTGCGGCTGGGCTATCCCATCACGCTCCGGAACATCGCCATCTCCATGGGTTCTTTGATCCTCCAATACGTCATCAACGGCTACGGCACGCTATTCGTCGCGGGTACGTCCGCCGCCATGAAGTATTTCGGCATGATGAATCTTGTTGGCTATTCGCTCGACGGCGCGATGGCGGTCTATGTAAGCCAAAACTACGGCGC
>JAQVRG010000128.1 GCA_028701165.1 Eubacteriales bacterium
CGATGCTTTTGCTCATCACGCTCAGCAAAAACATGCTAAGCTGGCTTTCCACCAAAATGGCGATCTCCGCTGTCTTTATAAGCGTTTGGGACAAAGGCCGCTTCCTCTTCCTCGCCGCCTTGGTATTTCTAGTCCTCTTTGCTCTTTATGCCGCCGCCGTGGGGCGTTCCTTCAAGTGGCGACAGCTATTGCCCGGCGCTTTGTGCGCGACGCTTGCTTGGGTGGCGATCTCGATGGGCTTTTCCTTCTATGTTTCCCACATGGGCCGCTATTCCGTGGTCTACGGCTCTCTCGGCGCCGTGATCGTGCTGCTTTTGTGGCTATACCTTTCCGCAACCATCATCATCATGGGCGCGGAATGCTGCAGCGTGGTGCTGGAACAGAAACAGCGGCTCTAAAATGACAAAGAAAAGCGGCCGCTTTAAGGGCAGCCGCTTTTTGCATGTCGGTTTGTATTTAGCTTTAGAGCAAATCGGCGCGCGCCTTGGCGTTATTTTCCAATTCCTCAAGCTTGCGAGCGGGATCCTTGACCTTTGCCAAGAAGATCATAGCCGCGATGATATAAGGCTTGAAGGATGCCTGCTTGTAAAGGGGATCGCGGTAACGGTCGAATACCGTCGCAGCCACTTCGCCGTGCTCGCAGGAAACGTCCGTGATATCGGCAGGCAGGCAGTGCAGATACATCGCTTCGCCGTTCTTGGTGAGCTTCATCATTTCCTCGGTGCACTCCCAGTCCATATGCTCCGCGTTCTGCGCAAGCAGTTCCTTTTCCAGCTTCTTAATGCCCTCGAAATCGCCGTTGCCGTAAAGCTCGGTGCGCTTCTCCATCGCCTTAAACGGCGCCCAGCTCTTGGGGTACACCACGTCCGCGTCCTTGAAGGCTTCCTTCATATCATTGGTGATAACGAACTTGCCGCCCTGCTCCGCCGCGTTTTTCTTTGCGACCTCCACGACTTCGTCCATGACCTCGTAACCCTCGGGATACGCGAGCGTCACGTCCATGCCCAAGCGGGTCATAAGACCGATTACGCCCTGCGGAACGGAAAGGGGCTTGCCGTAGCTGGGGCTATAGGCCCAAGTCATGGCGATCTTCTTTCCTTTAAGATTCTCCACACCGCCGAACTCGCGGATCAAATGCGCGGCGTCCGCCATGCACTGCGTGGGATGATCGATGTCGCACTGGAGGTTGACGAGCGTGGGCTTCTGCTCCAGCACGCCGTCCTTAAAGCCCTGCGAAACGGCTTCCACAACGTTCTTCTGATAGGTGTGACCCTTGCCGATGTACATATCGTCGCGGATGCCGATGACGTCCGCCATGAAGGAGATCATGTTCGCGGTCTCGCGCACGGTCTCGCCGTGGGCGATCTGGCTCTTGCCCTCGTCGAGATCCTGCACCTCTAAGCCCAGCAGGTTGCAGGCGGAGGCAAAGGAGAAACGGGTGCGGGTGGAATTATCGCGGAAAAGGCTGATGCCAAGGCCGCTGTCGAAGATCTTGGTGGATACGTTGTTCTCGCGCAGATGGCGCAATGCGTTCGCCACGGTGAACACGGCTTCAAGCTCCTCGCGCGTCTTGTCCCATGTCAGGAAAAAGTCGCCCTCGTACATGTTCTCAAAGTTGAGTTCATCCAGCTTCTTGGTGAATTTCTTGACGTCGCTCATAATCGTTTCTCCTAATTTATTTGATGTCGTTATTGGTCTTGCCGGCACGGAACTGGCATACGTCGTCCGCGTTCATGCCCTTATACATGGAAGGGGTAAGGGCGTAGACCGCAGCGCAGGTCACAAGATCCTGCTTCCATGTGATCTCGTTGGGGGCGTG
This sequence comes from Eubacteriales bacterium, assembly GCA_028701165.1. GTDB lineage: Bacteria > Bacillota > Clostridia > Christensenellales > CAG-138 > JAQVRG01. The sequence goes on from JAQVRG010000128.1 coordinate 1,820, forward strand.
CGCCTGCGACTCCGCGCCCGGGCCAAAGCCCACGCAGGGGATGCCGTAGCGGCCCTGAATGGATACGCCGTTGGTGGAGAAGGTCCACTTGTCGATCAACGGGCGGTTCCGCTTTTCCATGGCGTCGGGATGTCCGATGCGCTTGTCGCCGTAGAGCGCCTTGTATGCGTCCGCGATGGCGGCGACATGGCCGGAGGTCTCCTTGTTGATCCAAGTGGGGAAATAGCATTCGGTCTCGTAGGTCAAGCCCGTCCAAGCGGGACGGTCGTACATATACATGGAAACCTTCGCGCCGTGCTTCTTGCAGGCGGGGAGATCTTCGATCTCCTTGATGCAGGAATCCCATGTTTCGCCCGCCGTCATACGGCGATCCAGCGATATCGCGCAGGAATCCGCTACCGCACAGCGAGAGGGCGAGGTATAGAAAATCTGCGAGGTGGTGACGGTACCGCGGCCTAAGAAACGCGCGTCCTCATAATGCTCGGGATTGTATTTGGGATCAAGCATCTTGACAAGACCCTTGATCTTGGTGCCTTCGGCGCAGTCGTTCTCGTTGAGGGCTTCCACGTCCTTCAAGATGTCGGCCATCTTATAGATGGCGTTCTCGCCGCGTTCCGGCGCGCTGCCGTGGCAGGAAATGCCGCGCACGTCCACGCGAATCTCCATCCTGCCGCGATGGCCGCGATAGACGCCGCCGTCGGTGGGTTCGGTGGAAACAACAAACTCGGGCGTGATGCCGTCCTCGTTATGGATATACTGCCAGCAAAGGCCGTCGCAATCCTCCTCCTGCACGGTGGCGGTCACGAGGATTTTGTAGCCCGCGGGGATCAGGTTCATGTCCTTCATGATCTTCGCGCCGTAAACGGCCGAAACCACGCCGCCCTCCTGATCGGAGCCGCCGCGCCCGTAGATAACCTCGTCCGTTTCGTAGCCCTTGTAGGGGTCTTCCTTCCAATTCTTAATATTGCCGATGCCGACGGTATCGATATGTCCGTCAAAGGCGATGATCTTGTCGCCCGTCCCCATCCAGCCCAGCGCGTTGCCTTCGGGATCGATCTCGGCTTTGTCAAAGCCCAGCGCCTTCATCTCCTCGATGGTGCGCTTGATGACGCCCTCCTCCTCGCAGCTCTCGCTGGGGATGGCAATGAGGTCGCGCAGGAACTTGGTCATTTGGGGAAGGTAACCCTCCGCCGCCTTTTTGATCGCCTGATAGTCCATTTTTTTAGCCTTCCTTTCCGTTGTCCAAGTAAGAATAAAGTGTGTATTTACTGATCCCGAAATAGTTTGCGATCTTGTCGCCGCTCTTGGTGATAAGCAACGCCCCCGCGTCGTTCAAAAACGCGATGGCCTTGACCTTATCCTCTTTATTCATGATCGCCACAGGCTTGCCGACAACCTTTACGGACTGCTCCAAAAGATCGTCCAGCAGCTCGTTGACGTTGGTGGGAATGCGCTCCGCCGCGTCCTTGTTGCCGCTTTGCGCCATGCCGTCAATGATGGACTGCGCCATGAGGATATCCGTCATATCGTAATTGATGGAAAAAATCGCCTCGGGCTTCCCCGAATCCCCCTTGATATAAACCGTGGAGGAGCGAAGAATCCGGCCGTCCTGCGTCTTGGTCAGATAATTGAGATGATCCGGTATGTCGCGCCCGTGCTCCTTCATGGCCTCGAGCACCACAAGCGACGGCGACGCGCCCAGCGCGCGTTTGGTCACATGCCCGTTCTCGATATACACGATGCTGCTGTCAGGATCGCCGCCGGTAAGATCGTGCACGACCACCTCGCAATTGTTGCCAAACTGCGCGGCCACCGCTTTTGCGATCCGTGAAAGAATATCCAATTCGTCTTTTCGCATGCCGCTGCCCTTCCCGTCTTGTAAGCGTTTTCGTTCGTGTCGCGTGCGTTCGTATGCTTCATAGCTGTGTCTTGTATTCGTACTCTAAATATAACCCGCCGCCCTGCGGATTGCAATAGATTTTCTAAAAATTATTTAGCAAAATCAAAAAATATTTAGGATTTTTCTCTTGCGCGTACTCCTTCGTTATGATATACTCTATGTGCACAAAGATATAGTATCTATATAGCTGTAAGGGAGTGCTTCGCGCGCGGGCTTTGAACTTCGAGTTTCAAGGCGCGCGTTTTTTCAATCCTGTATTTTATCACTACAACATCATAAAGGAGGTCATTCTATGTATCTGATCGCAAACGGCAAAGTCATCACCCGTGATCCCGCCAATCCCTACATCGCTAACGGCGGCGTAGTCACCGACGGTACGACCATCAAGGAGGTGGGCGAAACGGCCGCCCTCAAGGCAAAATACCCCAACGCTGCGTTTGTTGACGCAAAGAACCGCGTCATTATGCCCGCCTTTATCAACGTGCACTCCCATATCTATTCGGGGCTTGCGCGCGGGCTTTCCATCACGGGCAACAACCCCACCAACTTTTACGAGATACTGGACAGCCTTTGGTGGAAGATCGACCGGAATCTGACGCTGGAGGATACCCGCCGCAGCGCCTACACGACCTATATCGATTCCATCAAAACGGGCTGCACCACCGTGTTTGATCACCACGCGAGCTACTGCGAGATCGAGGGCAGCCTGTTTGCCATCGAGGAGGTCGCTAAGGAGCTGGGCATCCGCACCTGCCTATGCTATGAAACAAGCGACCGCGACGGACAGAAGAAGTGTGACGCGGCCATCAAGGAGAACGGCGATTTCATCCGCCACTGCAAAAAGGAAAACGATCCCATGGTCAAGGCCATGTTCGGCGGCCACGCGCTCTTTACGCTCTCCGACGAAACGCTTGACAAGATGGTGAAGGAAAACGACGGCATGACCGGCTTCCACATCCATGTGTGCGAGGGCTTGAACGACGTTTACGATTCCGCGCAGAAGTACGGCACAAAATCCGTCAACCGCCTCTTAAACCACGGCTTGCTCGGCGAAAAAACCATGCTCGGCCACTGCATCCACATCACCAAGGGCGAAATGGACGTCATGCGGGACACAAACACCATGGCCTGCAACAACCCCGAATCCAATATGGGCAACGCCGTTGGCTGCGCGCCGGTGCTGCAAATGATCGCCGACGGCATACTCGTCGGTATGGGTACGGACGCCTACACCTTCGATATGCTCGAAAGCCTCAAGGTCGCCCTCATCATCCAGCGCCACAACGCCTGCATGCCCAACGTCGCTTGGGGCGAGGTCACGGATATGCTCTTTAAGAACAACGCCAAGAACTGCGCCCGCTACTTTGACAGCCCGCTGGGCGTGTTAAAGGCCGGGGCGGCGGCGGACGTCATCATGATGGATTACAAGCCGTTCACCC
>JAQVRG010000129.1 GCA_028701165.1 Eubacteriales bacterium
GTCCGCGTATTCGATTATCCAATTTTGGGGTTCATAAGCCGACCATTCCACGTTGTATTCTTCTATTTGCACCGTCGCTCCGGGGAAATATCTTATGATAAAACCACCCCCATCAGTGGTACAATCCGCGACATTCGTAACAGCCGCCGTTCCCACGCCTATACCATATCTGCCGTCGCTTGGTACTGCACCAACGAAGTGATACATCGCTGCGTCATAACATCTTAATTCCGGCAATTTGCCCCATATCCAACCGGCCTTCATATCGCTTGATGCCAAAACATAGTCAAAGTCTGTGTTTTTCGTATAAGTCAGCGTAAAGTGCGAGTACTCCCAATATGTGCGGCGAACATTATATTCCCCATCGGGCAGGTAGCGTTCATATTGCGCCGTCCCTTCCACGGTAAATCCGTTCGCGTCAGCGTTCAAAGCCGTTATTTCATACCACACAGCGGAATACTCCTCTGCGGAAATGCCGTTTGAGAATTTTTGCATTATCGCATCAATGATAAGGTTAAATACGCTCCAGTCTTTTCCTCCGGCTTGTATTCTGCCGATCACACCTCCCGGTGTCCATCCGGGGTCGAATACGCCAACATTGTTATAGCCGAACCACATAAGCCCCGAAGCTTGAAAATCCGGTTCACCGAATAAATCATAAACATCTGCGCAAGGCATACCGAGATAGACTTTTTCAAGTATCTCAGGCACTATTGCGGTATGATAACGCGCTCCCTCGTCCGCGAATAACGGTATCGTTGCCGAACGGAAGATTATTGTGTTGTCATCCACGACTTCAAATCTTGCGAACGGTTCCGATCTTGTACTCTCACTGAAATTGTTGTTATTATAGCCAATTAACAATTCGTCGTTTTCAAAAGAATAATAAACTGGTTCGGTCATCGCATAACTGCTGATTGGAGGAATCGCAAGTCTTGCCTTACCGTCGTTGTACAGCGTCACAGAAAGCATACATTCAGCTTTCTGCCTATCCGATACATTTTCAAGAATATATTGCCGCCAAGGTTCTACGGGCAAATGGCTGGTCATAACCCGCCATACGTCCTCGCTCTCAACGGCCAGTAAATAATCGCGGTTATATCCTTTCAGTTCATATATACGCCAAGTGCTGATTTCATCGGTTGCATATCCGATTTCATTTCCTCTTCCTGTGTTGTTCATAGGCGTTGCATAATAAACCGTATCGCCCCAAACCAATTTCATGTCTTTGAAAAAGAAAGCCGGATTTTCCTCATAAACCATTTTCATTTCAATGAGCGGCGCATTGACAATCCGATTCACCGCAAAGCCCGCGCTCAACACAACCACCAATGCCACCGCCGCAACAATAATCACCCGCGATGGCTTTTTGAAGCTCTGTACGTTCTTTATTCGCGCTTTCACACCGCCCTCGCCAAAAGCAAGAGGACTGCCGCCGAGAATGCGCCGTTCCGTTGCCAACGATAATAGTGATAACGAATAATCATTTATTATTTCGCCGCCCATTTCTTTTAGCACCCGTTCATCACAGGACATTTCCATATCCACGCCCATCAACAGGAACGCCACCCATGCAAACGGATTAAACCAATGCAGACACACAACGAAATACGCCGCAAACTTTATGATATGATCATGCCGGTTTATATGTGTTTGTTCATGCAGGATAACATAGGTTTTTTCTTGTTCAGACAAGCCAACGGGCAGGTAAATTCGCGGCTTGAAAATGCCGAGAACAAATGGCGATTTCATATTTTCCGCTTCATAAATATTCGCTTCTGAATGAGCCGATTCGCTCATTTTCCGTTTGAGGATAAAGAAAGATATCACGCCATAAATAAGCAATACGGCAACGCCAACAAGCCAAACCCACGCGCCGATTGCCGTCCATATCTGCAAGGGAGTAACGCTTGCTGCCGGAGCAGCGGCGGGGAAAATACTGCTGACAGCGTTGTTTATAAAAGATATGCCACTGTCAATACGCGGTATGGGTTGCATAGCTATATTAAGCGGCAGCGTCTGCGCCTTGAACGGCATGAAGCTGAAAACGCTCTCGATAGAAAACGGGAACACAAGCCTAAATCCCGCAACCACCCACAGGCAATAGGTAATTATCTTCGGGGCTTTTTTAAGCGGCAGACGGGCAACACATATTGCCGCGATAATAAACGCTCCTGTCAGGCCCATGTTAAGAATCGTGAGGAACAGCTTATCTATTATTGCCACCCCCCCTCATGTTCTTTAATGAGTCGCATTAATTCTGCCGCTTGTTCTGCCGTTAGTTTTCTGCCGCCGAAAAATGAAGTGATGAACTTCGGCAATGATCCACCAAAAGCATCTTCCACATAACGGCGGCTTTGACGGGCTATTTGTTCATCGCGTGTAAGCATAACCGACACATTCGCATTTTCGTTTTTGAATACGCCCTTATCGCAAAGTTTTTTTAATACTGTGTAAGTCGTTGACTTCTTCCAATCCATTTCTCTTTCTGCAAGAGCGACCAAATCGGGTGAGGTTAAAGGAGCATTGCGCCAAATCAAAGACGCGAGTTTTTCTTCTGCGGCAGTCAGCATATTGTTTTTCGTCATAACCAATTCTCCAGTCTATCCTTATTAGACTGATCACACTCTAACTCAAATTGACTGTCGCTGTCAATAGCCATTTCTTCATACTCAAAATACATGCGCTTTTGCGAAACGCGCATGCGTCTCTTGCTTGCATATGCGCCCCTGTGGTATACTAAAGCTTGTTCCTGTAAACGATTTCCCCGTCCTATAAGGAGAACCCTATGAGCAAGAAATTCGGAATCCTCACCAGCGGCGGCGACAGCCCGGGCATGAACGCAGCGGTTGTCAGCGTGGCGCGTTACGCACAGCAATACGGCGTGGAGCTCATGGGCATCCGCCGCGGCTACAACGGTTTGCTTGGCAAAAGCGAAAACGAACTTAACGATATCCGCAAGCTCCGCAGCGAAACGGTTTTGGATATATTGGACATGCGCGGCACGTATCTGCGTACGGCGCGCTGCAAGGAGTTCTTTTTGGACGAAGTGCTCGACCAGGTCGCCGACGACCTGAAAAACAAGCACCATATCGATGGCCTGGTGATTATCGGCGGCGACGGCAGCTACCGCGGCGCGCTGGACCTGTGCAAGCGCGGCGTGCGCTGCGTGGGCATCCCCGGCACGATTGACAACGATCTGCCCTACACCGAGGCGACGCTTGGCTATGACACGGCCGTGAACGTATGCGTGGAAGCCGTGCGCTCCATCCGCGCCACCAGCCGCAGCCACGACCGGCCCCACGTGGTGGAGGTGATGGGGCGGCGCTGCGGCGATATCGCCATGCGCACCGCCATCGCCACCGGCGCGGAAATGGTGATCGTGCCCGAAAAGAAGTGGGATCTGCGCGACGTGATCAAGCGGCTCAACGAGCAGATTACAAACGGCAACCCGCGCGCCACCATCATCATCTGCGAAAACGCATGGGAAGACGGCAACATGGCGGACTACCCATGGCGCGAGCAGCTGTGCGGCAGCGACGAATGCGTGCACGGCGATACGCCGTTTTCCACCAAGCTGATGGCGCACGTGCTCAAAATCGCCTGCAACGCGGAGGTGCGCTCCACCGTGATCGGCTACACCCAGCGCGGCGCCATCCCCACGGCGTACGATTCCGCCTTTGCGTTTGAGGCCGGGCACAGGGCCGTGGAGCTGCTGATGAACGAAACCCCCGCCAAGGACGACGGCTTTGCCGTGGGCGTGCAGCACGGCCGCGTGTTCCACACCTCGCTCAAGGACGCGGCGCAGAAAAAGCCGCCCCGGCCCTTTGACGAAAAGATGTACCATACCATCAACACGCTGCCCTATCTGCCCCGCGAGGACGACCTGATTTTGGTCGCCGCCCGCAACGTGAAAAAATAATGGCGCGTTTCTCCCTTTTGCTTTCGGACGTGGACAATACCCTGTTTGATTTCCGCAGCGCCGAGCGCGCGGCTTACGCCACCGTATCGGCGCGTTTTGCATTGCCGGACGAGGAAGACGTGTTCAAGCTGTACAAGGCCGTCAACACCTTCCACTGGAAAAAGCTCTCCCGGGGCGAAACCACCGCCGCGCGGCTCCGGCACGACCGTTTTGCCGATTTCGCCGCTGCCATGGGCCTGCCGGATGCCGACGTGCCGGAGATGAGCGCGCTGTTTGTGCGCACGCTGGAGCTTGAGCACACGCCGGTGGAAGGCGCGGAGGAATTTCTCTCCCGCGTGTCGGCGCGCATGCCCGTGTGCCTGGTGACCAACGGGTTTGCCTCGGTGCAGCGCTCGCGCATGAAGCTTTCGCCCCTGCGCCGCTATATCGCGGACGTGCTGGTGTCCGAGGAGTTTGCGCACGCCAAGCCGGACCCGGAGATGCTTTTCGCCGCCATGGAGCGCATGAAGATCAGCGATCCCGCCCGCGTGGCGATGATCGGCGACAACGAAAACACCGATATTCTGGCCGCGAAGAACGCGGGCGTGCAAAGCATACTGTTTACAAACGGCGGGCCCGCGCCCGCCGAAACCGCCGCAACTTATACCGCCGCGACCCTTGCGGACGCGGCGGACTGGCTGCTGAAAGATTAACTTTTCAATACGAGGATAAAAACTTCATAGTTTTTTCACGCTGCGGGTGCTTGAGAAGCTCCTCCGTGGGGCCTTCCTCGTAGATGCCCGTTTCGTCCATAAACAAAATACGGTCGGTGTATTCGCGCACGAACTGCAGCTCGTGGGTCACGATGATGAGCAGTTTATTTTGCATGGCCACGTCGGCGATCACGGAGAGCACCTCTTCCTTCATGGAGGGGTCCAGCGCCGAGGTCGGCTCGTCAAACAGCAGCACGTCGGGGTTCAGCGCCAGCGCCCGCGCGATGCCCACGCGCTGCATCTGCCCGCCGGAAAGCTCCGCCGGGTACGCAAAGCGCTTGTCCGGCAGCCCGACCTTTACAAGCAGCACTTCCGCCGTTTCAAACGCCTGTTTCTTGGCGATATGCCGCGCCCGCACCTGCGCCAGCGCGATGTTGTCTATCACGTTGAGATGCGAAAACAGGTTGAACTGCTGAAACACCATCGCCGTGCGCGACACCGCGCGGATATGCTCCGCCCGCGGG
>JAQVRG010000130.1 GCA_028701165.1 Eubacteriales bacterium
GCCTGTAAAATCGGCGTTTTCGGACATAAAAAGGTCGCAGAGAACGAAAACAAGCATTGTATCAATTCTCTGCGACATAGTTGGTGGACGCGAGGGGAGTCGAACCCCTGTCCGAAAACCTGTCAACGGGATTTTCTACGAGTGTAGTTGCTGATTTAAAATTCCCGCCGCCGCGCTCCCAACAACAGGATCATGGCATTGGTAGCTTCATAAAATCCCACCCGCCGCAAAGCTTGAACGGGCTGGTTCCCCACATTAATGACGCCGGTATCCGACGGCGTGGGAACCGCCGGGCCAACGGCTGCCGTTAGGCAGCTACAGCTAACTTAGAGTTGCCGTTTAAATTTAAGTTTCCCCATTTTAACGAAGCTAGGGGCTTCGACTCGCTTATCCGGCCTCCATGATCCCCGTCGAAACCATGTACGCGCCCATGAATCTTACGCATCGCGCTCAACCGATGCAAGCGTAGTATAGCATATTGCGGGACGCAAAGCAAACATACCGTTATTCGTTCACAATTCTTTGCGTCTTTTGACAAATCAGAAGCCTTCCGCCTCCAACAGCAGCCGCATTTTTTTGAGCGTTACGGATTGAAGATAGCGGGCGTTCGCGTAGCTGATATCCAGCGCATCGGCGATCTCCTTAGGCGAAAAGCCCTTATAATAGCGCAGGATAATAACGTCCCTTTCCCGCTGCGGCAGTTGTTCCAAGGCTTGCGCAAGCTTTTCAAGCATTTCGCCGCGCAAAATCTTGTCCTCCACATCCGCATGCAAATCGGGAATGGGCAGTTCTTCGTTCAACTCCGTATCTTTTTTCCCCATGCTGCGGCGGAAGTAGTCGCGCACGGTATTTTGCGTAATCGTATAGACCCAAGTGCTGTACGCAGCCTTTTGGGGGTCATAATCGCCAATATGCTCCGTGATTTTTAAGAATACGCTGGAAAACAAATCCTCCGCGTCATGTCTGCTTCTGACGCGGCTTTGGATATACGCTCTGATCTTATCGCCATATTCGGTATAGAGGGTTTCCGCATCCATGCGTTCCCTATTCATCCGGTTTCTCCCTCTGTATCGCCATGTCCGGATCGCCAGCCGCGTTTAATTCGAGCTGCGCGTCCTCCAGCCTAAAGCGTTCGAGAGGATAACGGCTTTCCGTATCCGCTATCAGCGCGGCCAAACGGGGATTGCACGCAAAGCGCTGATAGTCGAACAGCTTGCTCAGCATTACATCCATGCCCTTCCTCCTTTCGATTACTGTCCCTTTATACGCGTAACGCATCGGTTTGTTAGCGAGACGTTGTTTTCCGATACAAGTATAGCATGCTTTCCGCCGCAAAAAAACCATTTTTACGCCTTTTTATGCGCATAAAGATGTGAACAGTTCATGAGGATTGTGGGCTAGCTCTTGCCACGCCGCGCATGTTCTGCCATAATGGGATTGTGGAACAGGATTTATATCGAAAGGAAAATCACCATGCGTAATCGACGTTTTTTCATAATAATGCTATGTATTGGGATCATATGCGCGCTGTCGCTGACGGCGTGCGGGGAAAAGCAGGAGGCTGCAAAGACCGAGGCTGAAATTCAGGCGGAACCCGCCGCACAGATCGAGCCCATAGAAGCCGCACCAGACGAAACCGCACCTGCCGAGCCCGCATCCGCAGATGCCGCGCCCGTTTTTAAGGAAACGCCTTATAAGAACGAATACAGTGACGCGGGCGTCTCCATCGCGCCATACGGCTTGCAGTTCGTCTTTAATACGCAAACCATGGACGGCGAAGCCTTTGACAGCAAAGAAGAATTTGCGAAAAATCGCCTGACCGTTTTCACCGTTTGGTCCACAACCTGCCCCGCCTGCATCAAAATGATGCCCACATGGGAGGAATTGTCCAAGGATTACGCGGGCACGGGCGTTGAATTTGTAGGTCTGTGCCTTGACGCCACCGTCAGCGGCGGTACCACGGCCGACCTTGCAAAGGATATCGTGGTGGAATCCGGCGTTACCTATTCGCAGATCCTCATTAACGACGCGCTTTTGCAGCAGATCATGCAAGAGGTCATGTACCTGCCGACCACCTTCTTCTTGGATAACCAAGGCAGCGTGATCGTATCCCCCGCCATAGGCGCTATGGATAAACAGGTTTGGGTGGACTTCATTGAAACGCTCGTTTCTCAAATCGCGTAGCGCCGCCGTCGCGCTGCTGCTCATAGGTATCGTGGGCGTGCTCCTTGGCTTATCGATGGGCGAGGAGCATGTTGTGCTACAAAAAGCAATACGCATTTGCATGGAGTGTATCGGCCTTGGATAAAAAACGCACGACGGACAAACGCGGTATCGTACAGGCTTTGTGGACGCTGCTGACCAACAGCTACGCCACAGGCTTTTTAAACGGCGTCATTTATCAAGGTAATACAAAATCCGTCTGCGTGCCGGGCTTGAACTGCTATTCCTGCCCGGGCGCGCGCGGTGCTTGTCCCATAGGCTCCCTGCAAGCCGTGATCGGCGGAAAAGCGGGGCGTTTCCCCTTCTATGTGCTCGGTACGCTGCTTGTCTTCGGCGCGCTTTTAGGACGGTTTATCTGCGGCTGGCTCTGTCCCTTCGGCTGGGTACAGGATCTTCTTTTTAAGCTTCCGCCGAAAAAGAAATGGCGCTCGCTCAAAGGCGAAGCCTATCTTCGCAAGCTTCGTTACGTTGTACTCGTCCTTTTCGTCATCGTTCTGCCCGTGTTTGCGCATGGGCCGTTCGGCATGGCTACGCCGTGGTTTTGCAAATACATTTGCCCGTCGGGCACACTGTTTGGCGCGCTTCCGCTGCTCGCTCTCAACGACGGACTTCGCAACGTCTTGGGCTGGCTATTCACATGGAAGGCGTTCCTTCTCGTTTCTATACTCGCGCTCTCCGTCAAGCTTTATCGTCCCTTCTGCCGTTATCTGTGCCCGCTGGGCGCGTTTTACGGCGTTATGAATCCCGTTTCCCTCCTGCGCATGGAGGTTGACGCGCAAAAATGCACGACCTGCGGCGTTTGCCAGCGTGCCTGTGAGCTTGACGTGCCTGTTTTTAAAACGCCGAACGCGCCGGACTGCATCCGTTGCGGCAAGTGCGTGCACGCCTGTCCGCACGGTGCTTTGCGTATGAGCCTTGGCAGCGCGCAAAAATCACAGTCTGCGGCTTTTAACAAATTCTAATCTTGTTCTAATCCAAATCTAAATGCAAGCGGGTCAAAAACCTGCTACAGTATGCTTGTGCCGGAGGGAAAGCAATACGCATGCCGGCGGAAGGAGTTATCACATTGCGATTTTTAGGTAATATTCTTTGGTTCGTTTTTGCAGGCTTTTGGCTTTGGCTTGGCTGGACGCTCGCGGGGCTTTTGTGGTGCATCACCATCGTCGGCGTCCCTTGGGGCGTACAGTGCTTTAAGTTTGCGCGGCTCATGTGCACGCCCTTTGGCAAGGATGTGGATTTCGGCGGCGGCATCCTTTCCTTTGCGCTCAACATCATATGGCTCGTGCTCAGCGGCCTTCCCCTTTGCATTGAGGCCGTCACCATCGGTTTGATCCTCTGCGTCACCGTAGTGGGCATTCCCTTTGGCATGCAGTGCTTCAAGTACGCCAAACTCGCGCTCATGCCCTTTGGCGCCAGCATCGTAAGGGCATAGTCAAGCTAGCGCATGTTCCGCACCGGCGTTTTCACGCCGGTGTTTTTTTGTGCGGAGAGTTGACAATCCCATAGCATCATGGTATGATTTGTATAACAAATTATACTTTATTTACAAATACTCACGTGCACTATCGAATAGGAGGCTGCAAATGGCAAAACGTATCGTAATCATCGGCGGCGGCGTCGCGGGGCTTACCGCGGGCATTTATGCAAAAAAGGCGGGCTTTGACGCGGTGATCTATGAAAAGAACCCCGTCGCGGGCGGCGAATGCACCGGCTGGGACAGAGATGGCTATCACATTGACAACTGCATCCATTGGCTCATGGGAACCTCCGGCGATACGGCCTTACATCGCATTTGGGAGACCACGGGCGCGATCGACGGCGTGGAGATCATCCATAACGACAACATGTATACCTCCGAGCTGCAAGGGGAACGCGTCACGCTTTGGCAGGATATCGACCGTACGGAGCGGGAGCTTCTCGCCCTTTCCCCGGCGGACGCCGACGAGATCAAAAAGCTCATGACGCTGTGCCGTTTATCCAAGACAGTGGAAATTCCGGCGGAGCAGCCCATGGATTTTTACTCCCTTATCGAAATGCTCAAATTCACAGCCTCCATGAAAAACACCATGCGCGTATTCAAAGCCTGCAAGAATATGGATACGCAGGATCTGATGAACCGCTTCAAGCATCCCTTGATCCGCTGCATGATCTCGGATTTCTGCACGAAGGATTCGCTCGCGTCCTCCTTCCCGATGGCGTACGGTAACTTTGTCGGCGGGGACGGCGGCGTGCCAAAAGGCGGTTCCATGGCGCTCGCGCTGCGCATGCAGGCGCGCTTTATCTCGCTTGGCGGAGAAATCCATACCGGCGTAAGCGCGGAAAAGCTTATTTTGGATGGTCAAAAGGCTGTGCGTCTGCGGCTGTCCACGGGCGAGGAGGCGCAAGGCGACTATTTTCTTTGCGCCTGCGATCCGGATTTCACCTTCCGTCATTTGCTGGACAAAAGCTTTATGGATCCGTTGCTGGCGGAGGTTTATGCAAAGCCCGCGGATTACCCGATCTATGGCATGTTGCAAGCCGCATACGCCGTAGACAGCCCCGTTGACGTCATGCAGGGCGAACACATCCTCGATTGCGGCAGCCTGTGCGAGTTTCCTTGGCTGGGCGATCGTTTGACGGTCAAGACCTACGGCTATGAACCTGATTTTGCGCCGTCAGGCAAACAGATCGTGCAATTCCTTTGGGGGCTTGATCAATCCGCCTTCCCCTATTGGGAAGCGTTGTATCAGGATAAAGCGTTATATCAAAAGAAGAAAGAAGAGTTGGCAGCCAAGGCGCAGGGCTTGATCGAAGAACGTTTTCCCGCATACAAAGGGAAGATGCGCCTGCTCGACGTGTGGACGCCCATGACCTACCGGCGCTGGTGCAACGCCTATA
>JAQVRG010000131.1 GCA_028701165.1 Eubacteriales bacterium
CGCCCGCGATGATGGCGATGCCCTCGACGGGAATGCCGATGGAGGTGAGCACCATGGCAAGCATGATCATGCCCGCGCCGGAAACGCCCGCCGTGCCGACGGAAGCAAGAGTCGCGGTGAGGACGACCATCGCCATATCGGCAAGGGTCAGGTTGATGCCGTAGCAAGCCGCGATGAACACGGTGGCGACAGCTTGATAAATCGCGGTACCGTCCATGTTGATGGTCGCGCCCAGCGGCAGCACAAAGGAGCTGATCTCCGGCTCCGCGCCCATTTTATTGCAGCACTCGATATTTAAGGGCAGCGTCGCGTTGGAGGAGGTGGTGGTGAACGCGCAGATCATAGCGGGCGCCAAGCCCTTGAAGAACGCAATGGGGTTCATATTGCTGAGGAACCGGATGCTGCAGCCGTAAACCAGCACGACGTGGATGATATACCCAAGATACGCGATGCCGATGACCAGCGCGAGCGTACCCACGATGGACGCGCCGTTCACGGCGACAACGTTTGCCATCAGGCAGAAAACGCCGACCGGTGTGATTTTAATAATCATCATCATAACCTTCATGACGACGTCGTTCATGCAGTTGACGAAATCACCGATTTTTTCACCTTTTTCACCGGCGGAAAGGATGCCCGCGCCCATCAGAATGGCAATCACGATAACGGGCAGCATGTCGGCGTTGACCATAGGCGCAAGGACGTTGCTGGGGAAGATGCCCACGATCACATCCATGACGCCGGGAGCTTCCTTGGCGGTATATTCAAGCGAGGACAGCTCCGCGCTGGGCAGCGCGGGGAACGCGCCCTTGAAGATGTTTGCCAGCACAAGGCCGATCACGACGGCGATAGCGGTGGTGATCATATAATACACGAAGGTTTTGATGCCTACGCTGCCGACGCGCTTGAGATCTTTGAGCGAGATTACGCCGTCGGTGATGGAGAAGAGTACCACGGGAACGACTAGGAACTTCAGCAGATTGATGTAGATCGTTCCGATGGGCTTGAGGTAGTTGGTGGTGAAGTCCGGATTCCCCAAAAAGCACAGGCCGACAAGAATACCGGCGAACATGCCGATGAAGATCCACGCGGGAAGAGAGAGTTTCTTTGCAGATTTCTTTTCCACAGTATGCCTCCAAATGTATTTAATCTATGTAAAACGCTTTGGAGTTGGCGCGTCGGCAATCCTACAGCGCGGATGATTGCAGGATAAGACGGTACTTGCCGAATGCTGCGCTGTGCGAGCCGAATGTGGAAGCTCCGGGGCGTTTGACATACACAAGAGTTGACGCTGTGCATGCGTGGCGTGATATGTAATGAGATATTAAATAAATAACATATCGCGCGCGGCTTAACAACCCGTTAAGAGGCAATATAACGGATGCTTAACGGGATTGAACGATGTTTTAACGGAATACAAACGCCTGTTGCCTTGTACGCGTTCCCGTCGGGAGCGTACTCGAATGTCACGTATGATATTCGGAAGACGCGCAGCGCGAGCCTTGCCAAAGCTGTTATAAATATACAGAATAATATGCGAATGCCGACGGTGAGACGGATATGCCCGGACGGGCCGCGTATGCTTGCGGCGGGCGTTTGACGGCGTGATCATCGCCGCGCTGCGCGATAACGGGCGCTGTATTTCAACAAAAAAAGGCGGTGTGCCGGCGCATCGCTGCGCGGCGGAATGACAGGGGAGAGCCCCGTGCCTGCCGTTGACAAAACCTGAGGAATATGTTATAAGAATTCATTAGAGAGCGTAGGCTGAAATAAATTTTTATTGTTTTTACCGCTCCCGTTTTCTTGAGCGCCTTGGATACGCACACATTTCTGCATGCGCCATAGCGTTATGACAACGGGTCTGTAGCATGCCGATGCGAAAGCGATGGCTGACCCGCGTGGTGCGCCGGACTCTCCAAGATGCCAAAATTTTAAGGACGTGATTCTGTTTCATGAGAATTCCTTCACAAAAAAACTGTACCGACCCGGGCGATGGCGGCGAATATAGAGCCCATGCACGCAGTGCAGCGAGATTCGCTTTTGCCGCCGGGGAGAACGCCGCGCGCGCTTTGCGCGGTTGAGGTGCGTATGGAAAAGAAAGCTTCGCGCATACTAAGTGTGGATAGGAATATTTCGATTCCGCTTTATAGACAGCTTGCCAACAACATTCGCTATAATGTTGCGGTAGGCAACATTGCGCCTAACGCAAAGCTGCCGCCGGTAAAAGTGTTGGCGTCGGAAATGGGGCTGAGCTTTGACACGGTTCGGTCTGCCTATAAGCTTTTGGAATCGGAAAAAATCGTGATCACGCGGCCGCACTACGGTACGATTGTACAGGGCTTGATTTATCATGACGAGAATACGAGCGACGATAGATTAAGCGAGATCGAGGAGAATCTGTTCCGCGTTTTGGAGCAACTGCTCAGCAACGGTTTCAGCATGGAAGAAATACAGCCGATGCTGACAAGAATCATCAACAGATGCCAGTCTGCCGATAAGACGCAAACATATTTATTCCTTGAGTGCAACGCGTACGATCAGCGGATATGCGACCAGGTGCGCGACAGCTTGCAGATCGACTTAAAATACATGCAAACGCAGGAGCTGCCCGCGCTTGCAAAAAAGCTGAAAACGGGATCGAAGCCGTATAGGGGCGTCATAACGACGTACTTCCATTACGACGAAGTGAAAGCCTTTTTTGACCAGTACGGCATTCCTGTCTACGGAATAGTCGTTGACTTACAGCAGGAGATGGTGAGCAGCCTGATCGCGCTTCCGGCTAACTCCATCGTCGGCGTGGTATATCAACCGTGGCTGAATCGGCTGCAGCTCTCCAATCTTATATCTTCCATCAGGCCGGATCTGAAATTCCGAGGCGCGAACGCTGAAAACGCCGAGGAGCTTGACGCGCTGATCCACGCGGAAGATATAAACGTATTTATCGTCTCGCATCCTTGCGAAGACGATATCTGTAAGGGGCGACCGGATGCGCAGGTCTTTTTCTTCTATACAAACGTAAACCTGCAATCCCTGTCGCAGCTAAAAACCATACTAAATTGCGGATAATGACTATTGGGAGGAACATATGAATCGGTTAGAAGAACTTTTCGGGGTGAAAAAACCCATTATTGCGATGTGTCATCTACAGGCTATGCCGGGCGATCCGTATTACGACGCCGCCTTGGGTATGCCGCATGTGGTGGAAATGGCGAAGCGCGATCTGGAGGCTCTGCAGCAGGGCGGAGTGGATGGCGTTATGTTTTCCAATGAGTTCAGCCTTCCTTACCTCACCAAGGTAAAGCCGGAGACCGTGGCGGCTATGGCGAGGATCATCGGGCAGCTTATGAGCGAAATCTCCGTACCCTATGGCGTGAACTGCCTTTGGGATCCGATCGCATCCATCGATCTTGCGGCGGCGGTAGACGCGAAGTTTCTCCGCGAAATCATCAGCGGCGTATATGCAAGCGACTTTGGACTCTGGAACACAAACGTAGGGGAAACCGTCCGCCATAAAATGGCGTTGCATCAGGATAAGCTTATGCTTTTCTACAATATCGTCCCGGAAGCCGCCAAGTATCTTGCGGATAGGGATATTGAGCAAATCGCAAGGAGCACGGAGTTCAATAACCGCCCCGACGCGCTTTGCGTTTCCGGTCTTACCGCCGGCTCCGCCACCGACAGCCAGATATTGAAGCGCGTCAAGGACGCCGCAAAGCATACGCCGGTGCTGTGCAATACCGGCTGCAAGGCCTGCAATATTGCCGAACAGCTCAGCATAGCGGACGGCGCTGTAGTCGCCACCACCTTCAAATACGACGGCGTTTTTGAAAACGCGGTCGATGTGCGCCGCGTTACGGAGTTCATGGACGTTGTAAAAGCCTTCCGTCAAACGCTATAGTTTTCCTCAATACAAACTTTGGATAGGAGCTGCGCCTTATGGAGCGGTATATTTTTGGTATCGATATTGGCACCACAGCCGTAAAAACCGTACTGATTTCCTCCTCCGGCCGCATGGTCGACGAGGCGACCCAGCCGCATCCCCTTATTGCCCTCCATACGGGATGGGCTGAGGAGGACGCGGAGGTATGGTGGGAAAATACGGTTCGCTGCATTCGCCTTATCAACGAACGGCATCCCGAAGAAATGAAAAAGGTGGAGTGTATCGGCGCTACCGGCATGGTGCCCGCGATCGTAGTGACAGACGGCGCGGGGAAACCCCTTCGCAACGCCATTTTGCAAAACGACGTGCGGGCGGTATCGCAGATCGAAATGCTCACGAACACAATCGAGCAGGACGAACTCTTTTCCCTTACGGGCGGGTATACGAACCAGCAGCACGTATTGCCGCGGCTGCTGTGGATCCGCGATCACGAGCCGGAGGTTTTCGCCTCCATCGTCCATGTTTTCGGTTCTTACGACTACATCAACTTCAAGCTGACGGGGAAGTTCGCCGTGGAGGCGAATTGGGCTGCGGAAAGCGGGCTTTTTGACATACGCAAAAAATGTCTGCTGACACAGCAGTTAAACCGCTTCGGCGTCGATCCCGCCATCTTTCCGCCGCTGTGCGAAATCATGCGCGTGTTGGGCGCGGTTACGCCGGCGGCGTCGCAGAGCACAGGGCTAAGAAGCGGCATTCCGGTCATCAGCGGCAGCGCCGATCACGTTGCCTCCGCGCTGGCGGCGGGCATCATTACATCCGGCGACCTGCTCATTAAATTCGGCGGCGCGGGCGATATACTCTATTGCACGGATGCGCTGGTAACGCATGAGCGCCTTTTCTTTGATTACCATATCGTGCCCGGGAAATATCTGGTCAACGGATGTATGGCGGCAAGCGGTTCTCTGATCCGATGGTTCCTTTGGGAAACGGCGGGCAATTACGATAAAGCGACGCTGCGCCATTTCGACGAGGAGGCGGCCGCGCTTCCCGCGACGGGCGACGGCCTGATCGTGCTTCCCTATTTTTTGGGCGAAGAGACGCCGCTTATGGACCCGCTTTCGCGCGGAACGATCTTCGGACTGACGCTTTCCCATACGAA
>JAQVRG010000132.1 GCA_028701165.1 Eubacteriales bacterium
ATACGACCAAACGCCTGAATCATAAGGAGGTACAACCCATGAGCGTAGGCAAAAGGGTCAAGCGCATCGACGCGTTTGTCAAGGTTACGGGCAGAGCGAAGTATACGGACGACCTGTGCCCCAAGAACGCGTTGATTGCGAAGGTGTTCCGCTCCACCGTCGCCCACGGCGTCGTGAAATCCGTGGACGTTTCCGCGGCGGAGAAGATACCGGGCGTGGTCAAGATCGTCACCTGCTTCGACGTGCCGGACGTTAAATTTCCCACGGCGGGGCATCCGTGGAGCACCGATCCGCACCATCAGGACGTGGCGGACAGGAAGCTCCTCAATACCCATGTGCGCTACTACGGCGACGATGTGGCGGCGGTGATCGCAGAGAACGAGATCGCCGCGACGCAGGCCGTGCGCGCCATCAGGGCGGAATACGAGGAACTCCCCTTCGTGCTCGATCCGATCGAAGCCATGAAGGAGGGCGCGCCGCAGCTTCACGACGATCAGGGCTTTCAAAACAACGTGCTCGCGCACTCCACGGCCGGCTACGGCGACTACGAGGAGGCGATCAAGACTCCCGGCCTTATCGTGGTAGAGGGCTGGTATCACACGCCCACCGTGCAGCATTGCCACATCGAAAACCATCTGTGCTACGCCTATGAGGAAGGGCACAAGATGGTGGTCGTTTCCTCCACGCAGATACCGCACATCGTACGCCGCGTCGTCGGACAGGCGCTCGGACGCGACTGGGGCAGCGTGCGGCTCGTGAAGCACTATATCGGCGGCGGTTTCGGCAACAAGCAGGACGCTTTGTACGATCCCTTGTGCGCGTACCTTTCCACACAGGTCGGCGGCAGGCTCGTCAAGCTTGACATGGCGCGCGAGGAGACGTTTGTATCCTCCCGCGTGCGCCACGCCATCACCTATCACATCACCACGCACGTTAGGCCCGACGGTACGTTTGTGGCGCAGCGCATGGAGGGCTTTTCCAACCAAGGCGCGTACGCAAGCCACGGCCACGGCATCGTCGCCAAGGGCGCGAGCGCCTTCAGCCAGCTTTATCGAAGCGAGCTTGCCACCAAGGCGGATGTGTATACCGTTTACACCAATACGCCGACGGCGGGCGCGATGCGCGGCTACGGCATCCCGCAGGTGTCCTTTGCGATCGAATCGCATGTGGACAATATCGCTAAAAAACTGGGGCTTGACCCCATCGCCATCCGCGAAAAGAACATCATGCCCGTGGGCTTTGTGGACGGGTTTTCCAAAAACGAGAATTTCTATCCGAGCCATCTTCAGTGTATCGAAAAGGCAAAGGCATACATCGGCTGGGACGAGAAGAAGAAATTGTACGCCAGCGAGACCGGCCCCGTACGCCACGGCATGGGCATGGCGATCTTTTGGTACAATACCGCCGTGTGGCCCATCAGTCTGGAGTCCTCCTCCTGCCGTATGGTGCTCAACCAAGACGGCTCCGTGCAGGTGCAGCTTGCCGAGACCGAGATCGGGCAGGGCGCGGACACGGCGTTTGCGCAGATGACGAGCGAGACGCTGGGCATCCCCCTTGAAAAGGTCTATGTGATCTCCGCGCAGGATACGGACGTTACGCCGTTTGGCACGGGCGCGTACGCTTCGCGCCAAACCTATGTGGGCGGCTTCTCCGTCAAGCAGACGGCGCTTGCATTAAAGGAGCGCATCCTCAAGCAGGCGCAGGAGCAGACCCGGCAGGCGCCCTTTAACCTTGATATTATCGACGGCAACATCGTGCGCACGACGGACGGGCGGGTGCTCTTAAGCCTAGCCGATCTTGCGACCGAGGCGCTCTACAGCCTTACGCACAGCGAGCACCTCACGGCAGAGACGACCTATCAGATCAAGACCAACGCCTATACCTTTGGCTGCACGTTTGCCGAAGTGGAGGTGGATATTCCGCTTTGCAAGGCGAAGCTGCTGAACATCGTCAACGTCCACGACTGCGGCACGCTCATCAATCCCGCGCTCGCGCAGGCGCAGGTGCACGGCGGCATGAGCATGGCCATCGGCTACGGCATGAGCGAACAGCTCCTCTTTGACGAAAAAACGGGTCGTCCGCTCAACAACAACCTTTTGGATTATAAGCTTTCCACCATCATGGATCATCCGCATTTGGAGGGCGAGTTCATCGAGAATCCGGAGCCTACGAGCGCGTATGGCACAAAAGCCTTGGGCGAGCCGCCGGCCTGCTCCGGCGCGCCCGCCATCCGCAACGCCATACTCGACGCCACCGGCGTGGAGATCAACAGGTGCCCCATCAACCCGCACGTCCTCTTTGCTTCCTTCAAGGAAGCGGGACTGCTGTAAGGAGGTAGAGGAATATGTATGATTTGAAAGCGCTATATGAAGCGAATAGCGTGCAAAACGCCATTGAGCTGTTAAGCGCGCATCCGGAGGCGAAGATCATCGCGGGCGGCAGCGACGTGCTGGTGCAGATGCGCGAGGGGCGCTTAGCGGGCAAGGAGCTTGTGAGCATTTTTAAGCTGGACGAGCTTCGCGGCGTTTCCATGGATGGGGACGGCACGCTTCGTATCCTGCCGCTTACAAGCTTTTCTCACATCACGCGCGATCCGCTTATCCAAGCGCATATTAACGTGTTGGGCGAGGCGGTGGACATGGTGGGCGGGCCGCAGATCCGCAACATCGGCACCATCGGCGGCAACACCTGCAACGGTGTCACAAGCGCCGATTCGGCTGCGACCCTGCACGCCTACGACGCGATCATGGAGATCACGGGGCCGGCGGGCGTAAGGCGCGTTCCCATACGGGAATTCTATATAAGCGCCGGCAAGGTCGTACTTTCGCACGAGGAGCTGCTCACCGCTATCCTCATTTCCAAGGAAAGCTACGAGGGCTACAAAGGGCACTACATCAAGTACGCCATGCGAAACGCCATGGACATAGCGACCTTGACCTGCTCTGTCAACGTCAAGCTTTCCGCTGATAAGAAAACCATAGAGGACGCGCGCATCGCCTACGGCGTGGCGGGGCCCGTGCCTATGCGCACGCCAAGCGCCGAGGCCGCCGCAAAGGGGAAGCCGGTTTCCGCCGAAACGATCGAAGCCTTCGGCGAGGCCGCGAAGCTGGACGTCAACCCCCGCACGAGCTGGCGCGCCACCAAGGATTTCCGCTTGCATCTTGTGGGCGAGCTCGCTAAACGCGCACTGAAGGAAGCCATCAAACTGAACGGGGGTGAAGCATAATGGCACAGATGCAGCTTGTAAAATGCACCGTCAACGGTGAATACCGCGAGACCATGGTGGATGTGCGCGCGTCGCTTACCGACATGCTGAGAAACGATTATTCCCTGACTTCCGTAAAGAAGGGCTGCGAGGTGGGCGAATGCGGCGCCTGCACCGTGCTCGTCGACGGGGAAGCCTTCAACTCCTGCATTTATCTCGCCGTTTGGGCGGACGGCAAAAACATCCGCACGCTGGAAAGCCTTATGGGCGCCGACGGCGCGATATCGGATATCCAGCAGGCGTTTATCGACGAGACCGCCGTGCAATGCGGCTTCTGCATTCCCGGCTTTATCGTGACCACGGCGGAGATACTGGAAACGGGGAAGGAATATACCCGCGACGAGCTGCGCAAGCTCCTTTCCGGCCACCTTTGCCGCTGTACGGGGTATGAAAACATATTGAACGCGGTGGAGAAGGTCATGAAGCAGAGACTCGGCAAAGCCTAAATCCAAACAACAGAGAAAAGCGCGTCGTGCTTTTGCACGATGCGCTTTTTGTTTTGCCGTAAGGAGGGACTATTCCGCCTGCGCGGCCTTCTTTTGCAGCTTTTTTGCGACATATACTTCGCCAAGCACCCCCGCGATCACGAACACGAACGCCGCCAGCGCGATCGAGTCGGGATATTCATGCAAAAACAACGCCACCCAAAGAGGGCCGAGCACCATCTCAAGAGGGGAAAGCATGGCGGCAGTCGAGGCCTCCACATGCTTAAGTCCCACAAAGTAGAACGCGTAACCGCCGCCCGTCTGCACTACGCCGAGCAGCAGCAGCACCAGAAGCTGCAACGGGTGCAGCGCCGTTACCGCCGCGACGGGCGCGTCCGCGAAGAAGAGCAGCATCACCGCCGCCGTCAAAAGGTTGCTGACGGAGGTGAGGCCTAACGGGTTGTCCGTTTGCGCGCGTTTGGTAAAATAAGTGAGCGCCGCAAAGGAAAGGCTGGAAACCTCCGCGATGAGGTTGCCCTTCATCGTAACCCCCGTGCCCTTGCTGAACATGAAAAAAGCCATACCAAGAAGCATCACAAAAAGTGGCCATATACACGAAAAAAGGAGTTTTTCGCCCTTCTTATGCTCCCAAATGTATATCCAAACGGGGGCTGTAAACTGCATCGCCACCGCGATGGGCGCGCTGGTCGTCTTGAGCGCCAGTACGATCAGCGTACAATGCACCATATAGGAGAGCATCATCAAAAAGGTAAAGCGGTTCCAGTTCATCCGTTTTACCCGCAAAAAGGGCAGCAGCGCAAGCCCCGCGATCAGCGCCCGCATGCCGGTGAGCGTAAAGGCGTTGAGCTCGAGCACCTTGACAAGCGGCGAATTCAGGCTCCAGCAAACGGCCGAGAGCACAACGAGCCAAAGCCCGAGATTCAGATTGTTTCTTTTGCTTTCCATACGGGGTATTGTAGCCGCGCGCGGCCGCCCTGTCAATGGGGCGGCGAAAGGATAAAATCGCCCGTACCGGGCTTGCCGGTGCGGGCGGATGTAATCCCGAAGGATTTCGTACTTTTTACAGCAGCTCCGCGATCTGCACGGCGTTTGTCGCGGCGCCCTTTCGCACCTGATCGCCGCAGCACCAAAGCGAAAGGCCGTTGGGATTGGTGAGGTCGCGCCGTATGCGCCCTACGAACACGAGATCCTGATCGCTCGTTTCAAGCGGCATGGGGTAACGTTTATTGGCGGTATCATGTATTTGTTGGATTTCCGAGCAGATATGTTGAAAGGCCGCAATGGAACAGCAATTTTGAAAGACTTTGCGGAAAGGAAAAAAGACTAG
>JAQVRG010000133.1 GCA_028701165.1 Eubacteriales bacterium
GAAATGGCATTCCTCGGCGGCCAGAACATGTTCGATGTGTTCGTACCCGCCAACCAGTTTGCAAACGGCAAGAACATGACCCAGTACGACGAGACCATCAACAACAAGTGGCGTGACGCTGTGCGTCAGTACACCGCCGGCAACAAGACCCGCGAGCAGACACTGGCTGACTTCATCCAGGTTGTCAACGACGAGCTTGGCATCGAGTACGCCGGTTAAGAAACACTAAGTCAAAGGCACTTTGAGGGCATGGACGGACGGAGTTCTACCGCCCGTCCATGCTGTAGCTCTGATACACAGCAACAAATCTATGCCTTGGGGGGAAAACTCCATGCCTCAGAATCAAGAAGCAAAATCATTGCACATAAAGGGCGTCAGCTACGCGAAGTACGGCTATATTTTCAGCATCCCCTTTATGATCGCATTCATTATTTTTAACCTATATCCCACGCTTTTTACAGCCGTATTGGGCTTTACGGACTTCAAGGGGCTTATGACCACCGAGTTCCACTTTTTAGACGAGCCCTTCTCGAACTTCGTAAATATCCTCAAAAACCCAACCTTTATTAAAACGCTCAAAAACACGCTGCTGATTTGGGTCATGAACTTCATTCCGCAGATCAGCCTCGCGCTGCTGTTGACGGCTTGGTTCACCAATCATCGCCGCAAGATCGTAGGGCAGGGCATCTTTAAGGTTCTATTCTATCTGCCCAACATCATCACGTCTGCGACGGTGGCGATCCTCTTTAACTGCCTATTCAATTACCCCGTAGGCCCCGTCAACGATATTCTCGTTTCCACCGGCTTGCGCTCCAGCACCTTCAACTTCCTTGTAAGCCCGTGGTCGGCAAGGTTCATCGTGGCGTTCATCCAGTTCTGGATGTGGTACGGCTACACGACCATCATCCTCATTTCGGGCGTGCTGGGCATCAATCCCGAGCTTTTCTAGGCGGCGGAGATCGACGGCGCGACGCCCGCGCAAACCTTCTTCCGCGTCACGCTGCCCTGCATGCGCACCATCGTTGTGTTTACGCTCATCACCAGCCTCATCGGCGGCTTGAACATGTTCGATATTCCCAAGCTGTTCATTTGGAACGGCGGCCCGGACAACGCGACGATGACCACCAGCGTATTCATCCACAGCTTGGCCTTCAGCGGGAGCTACCTCTACAACAGAGCCGCCGCCGCGAGCATGATTATGTGGCTGCTGATCGCGATCCTTTCCGCGATTGTGTTCTTCCTGATGCGGGATAAAGAGGAAACGCGCGCAAGAATCGGCGCAAGGCGCGTCCAGCGCGCGATCCGCAAGGCAGAAAAGGAGGCGGCGTAATTATGCATTACAGACAAGGTACCCTAGCCGGTAAAATCGCGATCTATGTGGTCTGCATCCTGCTTGCGCTGATGAGCATCATGCCCTTTTGGGTCATGATCGTCAACTCCACGCGCAGCACCTACCAAATCCAACAGCACGCGCTGTCGCTGGTTCCCTCGACGCACCTTGCGGACAACCAAGCCGTGCTGGAGGAGAAAATATTCAGCCCCATTAAAGGTTTCTTTAACTCGGTGATCGTATCCACCGGCGCTACGGTGTGCTGCATCTATTTTTCGACGCTCACCGCCTACGCCATCGTCGCCTACTCGTGGAAGCTGCGGCAGCCCTTCTACACGATGATACTCGCCGTTATGATGATACCGACGCAGGTCATCAGCATCGGCTTCTATCAGTTCATGTATAAAATCCACATGACGAACAACTTCCTCGCGCTGATTTTACCAAGCATAGCGGCGCCCATGATGGTGTTCTTCATGCGGCAGTACATGATACCCTCCGTGAACTTGGACATCGTGAATTCCGCGCGTATCGATGGCGCGGGCGAGTTCCGCATCTTCAACAGCATCGTGCTGCCCATCATGAAGCCCGCCATGGCGACACAGGCAATATTCACCTTCGTTACCAACTGGAACGCGCTGTTCCTGCCCATCATCCTCTTGACGGATAAGAACAAGTACACCATGCCCATCATGGTCAGCCTCTTGAAGGGCGATATTTACAAAACGGAGTACGGCGCTGTGTATCTAGGCCTTACATTGTCCGTTCTTCCGCTGTTTGTGGTGTATTTCCTGCTCTCGCGCTACATCATCCAGGGCGTGGCGCTGGGTTCCGTTAAGGAATGAACGTCCGGGATCAGCTTGGGGCGTTTCTGGAAAAGCTCAAGCGCCTTGCGGCGATTGCGTTTGACCTGATGGCGCTCAACCTCCTGTTTATCCTCTGCTGCGTGCCAGTGGTCACCGCCGGCGCCGCAGCGGTTGCGTGCTACAGCTGCATCTTGCGCATGCTCCGCGGCAAAGAACAAGGCATGCCCTTTGGCGCCTTCTTCAAGGATTTCGCGCGCGCCTTCAAAACGGCGACGCCCGTGTGGCTCGTGCTGCTATTGTGCATGCTGATCTTGGCGGGCGACTATTTCTACGCGGTCTACGTGGCGGTACCGGTCAACAGGTTCTTCCTCATCTTCGCTATCGTCATGGCCGTCGTGCTGCTCGCCGCAGCCGCGTGGGTATTCCCGCTGATGGCGCGCTTTGAAAACACGGCGCGCGCGCATGTGAAAAACGCCTTTTTGATGGCGTTTGCGAATCTGCCAAGAACGATCTCAGCATTGGCGATACAAGCGGCGTGCCTGCTCATGCCGGTTCTGCTGCAAACGATTTTTTACGTTTTCGGTTGGCTGTGGCTTCTGCTCTGCTTCAGCGGCGCGATGTACCTAACGGCGTATGTGCTGCGAAAACCCCTACAGGCGCTGCCGCCGGAAAAACCGGAAGAGAAAAAAGAAGTTTTCCCCGAATTTCCATAGAGTTTGCTTGTTCCTCCTCTTTATTAGCAGAAGCGCCCTTCGGGAGAGGGCGCTTTTGCGTTGTTGGGGGGGAATCATTGCATATCTACGAGCCGTTGCCCGGCGAGCAAAGCAGATAGGACCGCGCTCACGCCGGTTTTGCAGGATTGCCCATCATCTGATAACAGGGAATAGACGCCGCCGTGCGAAGCTGCGGCGGACGCGCGGAAAAATGCTAAAAACGCCTAGAATGCTAGACTATCGGCGCGAAAAATGGTAAAATATTGGATAGAGATAGGAACGAAAACGTGTGGCGCTCCCTCTTTGAGAACATAAAGATCCCCGCAGGAATCGGCTGATTCGAGCGGGGAGAGGGATGGGGTGGCGTATGACAAACGCGGAACTGTATATGACCCTGTTAGGCACAGCCGTGCTGTTCACCGTCCTTTCCTGCTTCACTAAGAAGTAGAAAAGGAAACCGCCATATAGTTGAGCCCTGTGTGGCGGTATTTGGTTTGGGAGTGATCTCACATCGAACACAAGTTCCTATCTCTATTATATGCAACAGCACAAAAAAGTCAAGCAAAGACGGCAAAAACTATGCTTTTTCCATGTGGGAACCTGCCATCGGGCGCTGAAGTGCGCTGATAGATACAAATTGTCTTGGGCGGCGAAAGAACCGCTTTTTCGCAAGAGAAATATGCTGACTGCATAAAGGGAGGTTCCGTTCATGAGCGAAACCATGGCTTTTATGGTGTTTTGCGTGGAAGCCTATAAAAACGCGAAGGCGCTTACGGGGAAACAAGTGGACGCCCTGTTTCGACGGTACGGTTTGTATGAGTACCTTCAAGAATCCTATGACGTGCTGCACACGACAGGGCATCAATACATTGTGAAGGACATCGATGCGTTCATTGCCGTGCGGAATCCGGACGCGACAACTTAAATCCGCCATGCGCCTGCGCGCTTAGCACGCGGAGACCGACAAAAATGATTTGAACAGACGATGATGGCTGCCGCCGCAGCTATTCCATAGCCTCAAGCGTCATACGCTTGACAGCGTCGATGAGCAAGATTGCGTCCATGCTGCAAGCTACGCAATCGAACCCCTGCTGAAAGAATTTCTTAGCGGTCTTCGCGTCCGCCGCAAATATCATAGCGATCTTGTTATACTTGTGACACGTCTTGAGAATATGATCGATGGCGGCAAGCAGCGCCGGGTTGTTCATCTGCGCTGGCTTTCCAAGCGCGACGGAGAGATCGTAGGGTCCTACAAAAATACCGTCAACGCCTATCATGCCGGCGATTTCGTCGATATGCTCCAGACAGGATGCCGTTTCGCACTGGGGAATCAGAAGCGTCTCTTGATTGCTGATTGCAAACAGAGATTCCGCGCTAGCCGCAAAATCCGCAAAGCCCCAAGCGCTTGCGCGAACCGGCGCAAAGCCCCTTCGTCCGACAGGATAATACTTTGCGTAAGAAACGAGCTTTTCCACCTGCTCGACAGTTTCTACGCAAGGCACGATCAAACCCTTCGCGCCAATATCGAGCATCTTTAAAATCGAAGGTCGGCTGGTATCCTTGACCCTGACAAACGGCGTGATGCTGTGATTCCCGGCTGCAAGAACCGCGTCGCGCGCGCTTTCTACGTCGGCGGGACCATGCTCGGTATCGATAATAAAGAAATCAAGTCCGCCGATTGCGAGGCTTTCCACGGCGCCGCTTCCGCCAAGCTCATAGAACGTGCCTAACGCCTTGCCACCGTTTTCCAGTTTATGCTTAACGTTGTTGTACATCATGTTTTGACCCCTTCCCTATATTCATACAATACTATACAGCAATCTTCATGGGTTGTCTTGTTCTATCGATCAAATATTGGATTAGCGTCCTTCGCCGCTCGTTTTTCGGGAACCTTTTTCCCCTTTGCCACGTTGTAATGGTATAATGAAGAAAAACGTCCTATTCTTACGCATGAGGAGAAACGCCATGTTTAAAAAGATGATTTCCCTGCTGTTGCTGCCCGCGATGCTTTGCGGCTGCGCCGCAGCGCCCGCTGTGGCAGACGAACCCGCGTTGACCGCAGCGCCGACGGACGCGATCAAAGCGCCCTTGCCGACAGACCCCGGCGCGCCGATGGAAGCGGCCTTTGATTTCGCGCTTTTTCAGAACGCGCTGCAACAGGAGAAGGTCAACACCG
>JAQVRG010000134.1 GCA_028701165.1 Eubacteriales bacterium
TATAATTGAATTCGTAAAATCGACGGGATTTTGGATGCTTTTTGAGGATCCGCGCTGCTTGGTCATGATCGGTGTGGCGTGTCTTCTTTTGTATCTTGGTATCGCCAAGAAGTTTGAGCCCCTGCTGATGGTCACGATCGCGTTCGGCATGCTTTTGACCAACCTGCCCGGCGCCAATCTTTACCATGCCGAGTTTTATACCGGCGGGCATGTGGATTGGCAGGCATTTAATAATGGCGCAGGTTTGATCGACTATCTGTACTTGGGCGTTAAACTGGGCATTTACCCGTCATTGATATTTATGGGCGTGGGCGCCATGACGGACTTCGGTCCTTTGATCGCCAACCCTAAGAGCCTGCTGCTTGGCGCGGCAGCGCAGCTTGGCATATTCATTGCCTTCCTTGGCGCGCTGGGTCTTACGCAGCTTTTCCCCAATGTGATCCACTTCGGCTTTAACGAGGCGGCCTCCATCGGCATCATCGGCGGCGCGGACGGGCCAACGGCTATTTATGTAACATCCAAGCTGGCGCCGGCGCTGCTTGGCCCCGTTGCGGTTGCGGCCTATTCCTACATGGCGCTGGTTCCGGTCATACAGCCGCCTATCATGAAGGCTTTGACGACGCAGGAAGAACGCCGCATCGTCATGAAGCAGCTTCGCCCCGTGTCCCAAACGGAAAAGATCATTTTCCCCATCATGGTCACGATCTTCGTCTCCTTGCTTCTGCCCTCGGCGGCGCCTCTTGTCGGCATGCTGATGCTTGGCAACCTCTTCCGCGAATGCGGCGTAACGGAGCGACTGAGCAAGACCGCGCAGAATGAGCTTATCAATATCGTCACGATATTCTTGGGTGTTTCCGTCGGCGCTACGGCTACCACGAACGCCTTCTTCAACTTTGAGACCATCGGCATCCTGGTCATGGGCGTGTGTGCGTTCGGCTTCGGTACCGCGGGCGGCGTGCTGCTTGCAAAGCTTATGAACCTGTTCCTTAAAAAGACGGATCCCATCAACCCCTTGATCGGTTCGGCGGGCGTTTCCGCGGTTCCCATGGCGGCGCGCGTTTCCCAAATCGTCGGCCAAAAGGATAATCCCGGAAACTTCCTGCTCATGCACGCTATGGGCCCCAATGTGGCAGGCGTTATCGGTTCCGCTATCGCGGCCGGCGTGTTCCTTGCCCTGTTCTATTAAAGAAGGAGATCGGTAAATATGGAAAAGAAACTGTTGATTACAGATACCATATTGCGCGACGCTCACCAGTCGCAGGCCGCTACGCGCATGCGTACGGAGGATATGCTTCCCGCCTGTGAAATACTGGACAGCATCGGCTATTGGTCATTGGAATGCTGGGGCGGCGCTACGTTTGACAGCTGCATCCGCTTTCTGAACGAAGATCCTTGGGAGCGCATTCGCAAGCTTAAGAAGGCGCTGCCCAACACCAAGCTGCAAATGCTCTTCCGCGGCCAAAACATACTTGGCTACAAGCATTACGCGGACGACGTGGTGGAGCAGTTCTGCCGCAGGGCGATCGAAAACGGCATCGACGTGATCCGTATCTTCGACGCGCTCAACGACGTGCGCAATCTGGAAGCCGCCATCAAGTTCACCAAGAAATACGGCGGGATCTGCGAGCCCGCCATCAGCTATACGATCAGCCCCGTGCACAGTGAGGATTACTTTGTGAAGGTCGCAAAGGATCTCAAGCAGATGGGTGCGGACGTGATCTGCATTAAGGATATGGCGAACCTGCTGCTGCCCTTTGAGGCGTATTCTTTGGTCAAGCGCCTCAAAGACGAGGTGGGTCTTCCTGTGCATCTGCACACGCATAACACGACCGGCACCGGCGACATGACCTATTTGAAGGCTGCCGAAGCGGGCGTGGACATCGTTGACTGCGCGCTGTCGCCTTTGGCAAACGGCACCTCCCAGCCCGCTACGGAGTCCTTGGTTGCGACGCTTAAGGGCACGGAACGTGATACGGGGCTTGATCTTGTCAAGCTTGCCGACGCTGCCAAGCACTTCCGCAAGGTCGCGCAGAAGCTGACCGACGAGGGCTTCCGCAATCCCAAGGTATTGCAGGTCGATACCAACACGCTGATCTATCAGGTTCCCGGCGGTATGCTCAGCAACCTCATCAACCAGCTCAAGGAGGCCGGTAAAGAGGATAAGTACTACGAGGTGCTCGAAGAGGTTCCCGTGGTACGCAAGGACTTCGGTTATCCGCCCCTTGTCACGCCCACGAGTCAGATCGTCGGCACGCAGGCGGTGTTCAACGTGCTCTTTGGCCGTTATAAGAACTTCACCAAGGAATCCAAGGCGCTGCTCGCCGGCGAATACGGCGCGCTGCCCGGCGAGGTCAACGAGGAAGTACGGAAGCTGGCCATCGGCGACAAAACGCCCATTACCTGCCGCCCGGCAGACCTGTTGGAGCCGGAGCTTGAGAAGTACAGGGAGGAGCTTAAGGGTATCGCAAAATCCGACGAGGATGTGTTTACCTATGCGCTGTTCCCGCAGGTAGCTCTTAAGTTCTTTGAGAACCGCGATAAGGCGAAGACAGAAGCGCCTGCCGCCGCACCGGCAGCGCCCGCCGCACCCGCGGCGACCAAGGCTGCGCCCGCCGCACCGGCCGGCGTTACGACGCTCTATGTCGAGGATATCAGCCTCTAAAGAAAACCACAAGCCGAGAGGAGACGAACGGAAACGCTCGTCTCCTTCTTTTTGCGGCGAAAGTCGAGACGGGCGCGACGGATACGGTTAGGATTGAATTGTACATCCGCGTCTGCTAAAATGAAAAAAGCATGAAAACGGAGTGAATGTATGAAGATATTGATAACCAATGACGACGGTGTTTTTGCCCCTGGCATACGGGCGCTTGCAAAAGCCTTCTGCAAGGAGCATGACGTATGCGTGTCCGCGCCGGACAGTCAACGAAGCGGCGCGGCGCACTCGATAACTCTTACGACGCCGCTGCGCGTAAAACAGGTATTCCTCGACGATCTTCCGGATGTTCCGACCTTCGCTGTGAACGGTACGCCGGTGGATTGCTTGAAGCTTGCCTGCGGTAACCTTGGCGTAAAGCCGGACTTGGTGATTTCCGGCATCAACCTTGGCGCCAATTTAGGCTCCGACGCACTCTATTCCGGTACGGTATCCGCCGCTATGGCGGCCGCGTCCGAAGGTATACCCGCTATCGCGGGTTCCGTCTGCGCAAACGAGCCGCAAAACTACGCGCCTGTAATCCAAGCGATTAAGGATATGATCCCCAACGCGTTGGCACATGTATGTGACGTCATCAACATCAACGCGCCGGATCTGCCGGCGGAGAAGATCAAGGGCTATCGCTTTACCGCCAACAGCCGCCAAAAATATGAGCTTGCCTATGTGGAACGCGAAGATCCGCACAAACAGAAATATTACTGGTTGCCAACGGGAAAGCTGACCGTGTGCGAGCCTGACGAGGATAGCGACGAGCGCTGGGTACGGGAGGGGTATATCGCCATCGTACCGCTGAAGCTGGATATGACGGACTACGCCTGTTTGCGCGCATGGAAGGAAGAAGCATGAAGCTGATTCTTGCAAGACACGGGCAAACGGAATGGAATACGCGCTTTCGCGTGCAGGGGCGTACGGATATTCCCTTGAACGATATGGGACGCGCGCAGGCGCGGGCGCTCGCCGAACGCTTAGACTGCATGAAGATCGACGCCGTGTATGCAAGCCCGCTAGAGCGCGCGTGCGAATCCGCACGCTGCATTACGGAAAGGCAGAAGTGTCCGCTGATCGTAGACGAGCGTCTGATCGAACGCGATTTTGGCGCGTGGGAGGGCGCGATCATGCCCGAGCTTAGCAAGACGCAGCCTGCACTTTGGGATATTTGGGTAAAAACGCCGGAGAGTTGTCCAATTCCCGGCGCGGAGACCGTGCAGGAGGTCTATGCGCGCAGCATGGACTTTGCCGCCGAGGCGCTTGCACGCCATCCAGACGGCAATATCGTGATGATCTCTCACGCTAACCCCGTGAAGCTGATACTATGCCATTATCTGCAAGCGTCGCCTAATTGCATGCATAGAATACGCACGGATAATTGCAGCTATTCGGAGATCCGGCGCAAAGAGGACGATTATGTTGTAAGCGCGCTCAACGAAACGTACTTTCTTTTACAAAAGGGGCTTTTGCCCGAAAGGAGCCATCTTTGAGCCGCGTCGCCGTGATCGGCGGCGGACCGGCGGGTATGCTCTGCGCCGCGTTTGCGGCGCGGAACGGCCACGACGTGACGCTGCTGGAAAAGAATGAAAAGCTGGGCAAAAAGCTTTATCTTACGGGAAAAGGACGCTGTAACCTTACCAATGCGTCCGATACGGAAGATTTTTTCGCGCATATCCCGCGAAACGGAAAATTCCTGTATAGCGCTCTGTATGGATTTGATAACCAAGCCATCATTGCTTTGGTGGAGTCGATGGGCGTACCTACGAAGCGGGAGCGGGGCAACCGCGTGTTTCCCGTTTCGGATAAATCGAGCGACGTCATTCGCGCCTTGGAGAAAAACCTTCGCCAAAGCGGCGCGACGGTGCGCTTTAACGCGGATGTGCGGGATCTAAAAAAGGAGGGGGCGGCGTTTGTGCTGACCGTGGACGGGCAGGCGGAGGCATATGACGCAGTGGCGCTTGCAACGGGCGGCAAAAGCTACGCTTCCACCGGCTCTACGGGAGATGGCTATGGCTTTGCGGAACGCTTTGGCCATACGATCGTATCGCCGGTTCCTTCCCTTGTTCCGCTGGAAACGGTGGAAGAATGGCCGAAGGAGCTGATGGGGCTGTCTCTGCGTAACGTCACGCTAAGCGCGTACCGGGATAAGAAAAAGCTCTATGAGGAGCTTGGCGAGATGCTCTTTACGCACTTTGGCGTGACGGGGCCGCTCGTATTGAGCGCCGTCAGCCGCTTTGCGGAGGCGCCGGCGGGCGTGCGGCTTGTGATCGATCTAAAGCCGGGGCTTTCCGAGGAGGAGCTTGATAAACGCCTGCTGC